>VFFY01000115.1 GCA_009392675.1 SAR202 cluster bacterium
ACGGCTGCCGTCATGTCATTGTAGGTCCCAGTAGCTATCTGAAGAGGTACGTTAAGTTCACGTCCCAATTCCAACGCCAATGCCATGTCCTTTCTAGAGATGGGGAAAGTTGATTCCGACCCGGTTCCTCCGTCAAATTTACCCTGCAAATAGGTATCCGGCATGGAAACATTAAGGATTCGTCCGCTGCCACCGGCACCATTTCTTATGCACTGCATGAGTGTCTCTGCCGGCACTCCTGCTTTTACACCAAGGGTGAGTGATTCAACTAATAAACGTTCCAAGCCATATTGGAACATGTTATTTGCCAGTTTACAGATAGTTGCAGTACCTATTTCTCCCGTGTAGGTGACCTTATTCCCAAAAGATTCAAAAATGGGTTTGAGCTTCATATAGATGTTCTCATAGCCTCCCACCATGATTGATAAAACCCCATTTAACGTCACTCCGTTTTCATCTGATCGGCGTCCGCTTACAGGAGCATCTAATATTGAGGCACCCTTGGAAGAAAATGTTTCCTGCAGTCTCCTCATTAATTCAGGAGAGCTTGTACTAAGGTCTGCCCAGACTGAGTCACTACTTATCCCGTCGATTATCCCATCCTCACCTGTGGCAACAGCTTCAACTTCAGTGGGACCTGGTAAAGAAGTAAATATTATGTCGCTTTTTTGCGCCAGCTCCTTTGGAGTATCTGCCCATGTAGCCCCTAGTTCCAATGCAGGTAAAGCAGCTTCTCTGTTTATATCGTGCACAGTTACGTTGTAGTTCTTTTGTATTAAAGCCAGACACATATGCTGCCCCATATTGCCAAGACCTATAAATCCGATATTTATTTCATCCATTTATCGTTACTCCTTTGCGATCAGATACAATGCCTTTCGGGTAGGTACACGGTATCACCTAGTAGAGATGCTCTGACTAACGAAGTCAGGGCTAGTTAACATTTACACCGAGGGGGCCTGACATGAACTCAAGCAATAGACCCGTAGCAGTTGTCATAGGAGCCACATCCAAATGGCAATCTGATGGACGAAATACAAGATTGGTTCATGGCGACAATCTTGATGATAGTGATTTACCTGTGGGGGTTCGCTGGGGAGTAGGAGGTGCCTTAGCGCAAAAATTCGCTCAGGAAGGTTTCTTCGTAGTACTAACCACCCGTACAGCGTCAAATGCTTCTAAACTTCAAGAAGCTATCGTTGACCAGGGTGGCGAAAGCATGATAGTCGAACTAGATTTGGTATCGAGCGACTCGATATCAACTGCATTTTCCCAAATACGGGAACAGGCCGGAGACCCTGAAGTTCTAATATACAACGCAGGCTATCTTGAAGGTCGAGACCTTCCGCCTGAAAAAGAATTACTTGAACATATTCCACTTGAAATGCTTGAAACGGCACAACATATTTCAGTTAGAGGGCCATTTTTAGTAGCTAAAGAAGTGATGCCAGCAATGCGAGAAAGAGGTCAAGGTTCCTTCTTGTTTTCCAATAATTCTCAGTCTTTGCGTGGTAGGAAACGCATGACAGGACAGTCACTATATTATCCTCGAGTGATGATGCGCACTTTAGCTCAAGTGCTCACTGAAGAGTATTCTGAATTTGGAGTTCATGTAGCCAATGTGGTCATTGACGGTACTATCGACTCTCCAGGAACAAGAGCTATGCCGCGATCTCAGCAAAACCCGGAATTAATAATAAATCCAGTCAAAATTGCTGAAGCTTTTTACTACCTTCATACTCAAGATAAATCGTGTTGGACTCATGAACTCCAGCTCACCCCATATCCAACCAAGCCAAGTTTCTAGAAATTCTGTCAAATACAGGAGGAATCCATGCCGTTTTACGAAAGAGGTCCGGTCAGTATCTACTACGAAGAAGTCGGGGCTGGTTTTCCTTTATTAATTATCCCCGGGGGAGGTCTTAATTCTTCGATCGCTTCCCTGGATACTTCTGTCCCATTTAATCCTATGGAAAGGTATAAAAATGACTTTCATTGCATATCTGCTGATTTGAGAAATGCTGACTCCGGACAATCAACAGGACCATTAGAAATTGACCGCCCCTGGGATGCTTACTCAGATGACCAACTCGGGCTTATGGATCATCTTGGTATAAAAGAATTTCTGGTCATGGGCTTTTGTATTGGTGGTCCAATGATTCACAATCTTTTGCGACTAGCTCCTGACCGAATACCGGCCGCGGCAATGATGCAGCCAAGCGGTTTCACTTCTGAGCATCCAGATATTTTCTATCAAAACAACACAGAACGGTGGGGACCACCTCTATGTGAAAAAGCTCCCGAAATCACCATGGATAAAGTTCACGACTTTCTCACAAATATGTACACCAACCGAGCAGACTTTGTTTTCACAGTCTCCCGTGATTTTGTGCGTTCACTTCAAACACCACTTTTTATAGCGCCTGATAACGTTCCAGCACATCCATATGAGACCGCTATGGAAGTTGCTGGACTTGCACCTAAAGCTGAGACGTCAATTTTCCCGTGGAAGGATTCACAAGAACACATTGATGAGGTGGTAGAACATGCAGGTCGCTTCCTCAAGAAGCATGAGCTTAATACAGGTTAATTATTGATTGAGAAATCAGTGAATGCATACCTAATTAATCTAGAGTTAATACGTTTTGTGTCGGAGAAGTCATTTCCTTGTTAAAAATATAATCGTACTTCCCATTTGATCTGCCTACACGCTCTCAGAACACCATTAAAAGCCAATGCCTTCCACTTTGTATCACCCGATTAACGGATTGCACTCCTCTTGCTCGAATAAACAATTACTATAATCAACAATAAAAAAAATACTGCTATGA
>VFFY01000116.1 GCA_009392675.1 SAR202 cluster bacterium
ATCAGCTGTTCCCTCTAGCAAGCCTTCTATTTCTCTGAATTGTCTCCGGACCTCTTGCACCATCGCATATGCAGCTCTTCCTACAGCCTGCATAGTAAGCGCTGCAAACAAGAAGGGCATAATCGCACCAATTATGAGGCCCATCATAACTTTTACATCCATTACATCCAAAGTCTGAAGACCTACTACCTGAGCATAGGCCGCCATTAGGGCCAGTGCTGTAAGAACAGCGGATCCGATAGCAAACCCTTTTCCTGTAGCCGCTGTTGTATTACCCAGCGAATCTAAAGCATCTGTTCGCTCTCTAACCTCTGGATCAAGTCCTGCCTGCTCGGCAATTCCACCAGCATTATCAGCCACTGGACCATAAGCATCGGTTGCCAGAGTTATACCTAAAGTTGACAGCATACCCACTGCAGCAAGGGCGATTCCATACAATTCTGCGAATTCATAAGAAAGCCACATCGCTACTACGATAACCAAGCCTGGAATTACAGTGCTAATCATCCCAAGACCTAGCCCGCCGATCATAATTGTTGCGGGCCCAGTCTCCGACTGTTCAGCTAATTTTCTGGTAGGGCTATATTCGTATGACGTATAGTACTCAGAGGCAGTACCTATTAATTGCCCTGCTACCAAACCTATCAACACAACCCAGAAAAGGTTGAAGTCGAGACCCAAAAGAACAATCAATCCTCCTGTTCCAATTAGGACAAGGGCGCCAGCTGAAAAAATTCCCGTCCTCAAGGACCATAGGAGTCGACCCATGTCAGCTCCTTCCCCTGTTCTAACTAAAAAGGTACCGATTATTGAAGCAATGATTCCTATGGATGCAACCAGAAGAGGGAACAACTGTAACTCTAAAGTTTTGGCCCCTAGGAACGATGCACCTACCGCTGCTAAGGCGACAGTCGCAATTATCGATCCCACATAGGACTCAAAAAGGTCAGCTCCCATACCTGCAACGTCACCAACATTATCCCCAACATTGTCAGCTATAGTAGCAGGGTTGCGGGGATCGTCCTCGGGTATTCCTTGTTCTATCTTACCTACCAAGTCTGCCCCCACATCGGCGGCTTTGGTAAAAATTCCTCCGCCTACCCTGGCGAACAAGGCTATTGATGATGCCCCAAATCCAAATCCAGCCACTATAGATGCATCATTACTAAAAACAATGAGCATCAAAGTCACACCTATAAGTGCAAGCCCTACCACCGACATGCCCATTACTGCTCCACTGTTAAAGGCCACCCTTAAAGCTGGGTTCAAACCTTGCATTGCTTGTACTGTGGTTCGCGTGTTTGCTCTGACGGCTATGCTCATGCCTATAAAGCCGGCCAATCCTGAACCAAAAGCTCCAACTAAGTAAGCAATCGCAGTGCCGACAGGTATTGAGGAAGTGCTCTGTTTGTCAATTCTACCAGTGACATCAAGGTCGACAAAAACAGCTAGAATAACTGCCATAATTGCAACAAATATAGCTAACAGGCGATATTCCCGTGATAGAAACGCCATGGCCCCGTCTTGAATGGCCTTACCGATAAATCGGATCTGGTCATTGCCTTCGTCTTTTCCTACAACTTTATAAGCGAGGAATGCCGCAAAGGCCAAAGAGACTAATGAGGCAACAAGAGCAACAATCTGTATCAGTTCCATTGTATTCTCCTAAATTCTTGTGCAAAAAACATAATTGGGTCAAGTTTGCACAAGCTTTAATTTTCTTCTTTGGAAAATCCGGGGTCAATATAGATGGGACCCATAATATGGGTAATACTCACTATTAGTTTTGTTTAAATGTGTCCCAAATATTTACCAATTTTCGGGCGGATGCCTCCGGATCTTCAGACATAGTAATAGCACTCACCATGCATACAGAATCAGCGCCTGCCTGAATAACATCCGGAAGGTTTTCAATCGTGATACCACCAATGGCAACAATTGGCAGCCCTGTCTGGGATTTCACCTTCGTAATCATGGAAGGCCCGAGCGGGTTTCTTGCCGACTTACCCATCGTCGAGGTTGCATATATGGCTCCTACGGCAAGATAGTCGACACCGAATTCTTCCGACTCTGTTGATTCCAACACTCCTCCGTTTGATCTACCGATGCATTGAGAAGGTTTTAAAATTCGCCGGGCTTCTTCAACTGGCATATCTGACTGGCCCACATGGAGAAAATCTGCCTCAGTTAATTTGGCTATATCAACCGCGTCATTTACTACAAAAGCAGCATTATATTGATCGCAAAGTTCTTTAATTTTATAGCAGTTTTCCAAAAATGGGGCTCGGTCATTCAATTTATCTCTATATTGAACTACCTTCACCCCACCTTCCAATGAAGACTTAGTCATGTCATAGACATCTACTTTATTGGTTGCTTCTGGATCCACTATTATGTAAATGCCTTCCATCTTATTTCTTATCGTTAACCTTACCTGTAGGGAAAAGTAATTCTCAATTTTGCTGATAATTTCCTTCGTTTTTTCATTACTGCCATCATCCATTTCTATGATAGTTAAGACAGCCGCACAAAGATTTAGAGCCTTTTCTAGCTTTTTAGCTACTGAAGTACTTGATTTTGATAAATTATTTGTACCTAATATAGAACCCAGTTCAGTTTTTAAATCTTTCTCAGTATCGGGAATAAAATCTGATATCTCCCGGCATATAGAAACTAAAAGTTCTGACATATATTACGTTTCCTTTATAGGTCTAATCCGTCCGGCATCTTGCCACCTCGGGCATCATCAATAGATTTCCTGACGCTATCTGGCATATCCACACCATGTTTTGAAAAAGAAGCCTCGACATTCTTCCCTATGTTGGATGAATCAGAATAATAATTATCCGCTTCAGTCTTATCAAGGGATCCTCCAAATTTGAAGGTGACCCGAGATAATTTTTTTCCAACCTCAATTGACCCACACGAAGGGCAAACTGGGTCTTGAGTGGAATTGAAAGACTTGAAGAACAACTCAAAGTCATCTTTACAATCCTTACATCTATACTCGTATATTGGCATTTTTAACCTAATCAGCGCTTCATACTAGCCACGGGTTCAAAACTCGCTCTATGAATGTCAGTTGGTCCCTTAGATTTTATAGCAATCATATGATCTCTAGTACCGTAACCTTTGTTTTTTTCAAAAGCATACCCCGAGTATTTCATATCCAAGTTAGACATATGAAAATCTCTAGTGACTTTAGCAATAATTGATGCCGCGGCAATTGTCCTTGATATTACGTCGCCTTTTACAATGGCTTCATATGGGACAGGGCATTCATCCAATTTGACTGCATCTACGAGAAGATAATCTGGCTGAATGAGGGATTTCTCCATAGCCCGTGTCATCGCCAGTTTTGTAGCAACAACAATACCTAGGTCATCTATTTCAGCAACACTAGCCCAACCAACTTCCGCACATAAGGATTCAGATTTTATTGTCTTTAGGAGGTGCTCTCTTTTCCGAGCGGTGAGTTTTTTACTGTCGGTAACAGAGGAAAGTAGCAAGTCATCGACATCGGGAGGAAATATAACAAACCCGGCTGCTACAGGTCCTGCCAGGCAACCTCTTCCGACTTCATCAACACCACCAATCAAACGATAACCTTGCAAAATTAATTTTCGCTCGATTTCAAGCGAGGTCATAAGGTATGGTCACCTCTAGGTTGAATTAAAAAACAGCTATAGTTTCACTGCTTTTATTGATGGGAGAATTCACCGCTAAATCTTCGATGATTCCACCTCCGATCATCTCCTCATCTTGATAAAATACGACGGGTTGGCCGGGAGTTATAGCCCGCTGGGGTTCAACAAATCTTATATCTGCATAACCATCTCGAAGTATCACCAAAGCCGGTTCTTCGTTAGCTTTATATCTAATTCTTGCCTTCACTTCCATCTCGGAATCGACTTCTACTTTTGAGGTAAAACTCAATTTATTTGCTGTAAAATCAGTTTCCATAAGATCCTCATCCGCGCCCAGCACAACTTCATTATTTTCAGAATTTATCTTTATAACATACCTAGGTTCACCATCATTAGGATTGATGCCTAGTTTACGCCGCTGACCCACGGTAAAAAACTGAATTCCTGGATGCTCTCCCAAAATGTTTCCGTCAGTATCTATAAAATTCCCTGTCTTGGGCTTTACTCTTTCTTTAACGAAGTCGCGATAATTACCACTTGGTATAAAACAAATCTCCTGGCTATCAGGTTTTCCAGCAACCAGTAATCCGGCTTCTTCAGCAAATTTTCTTATATCCGTCTTGGTATATTCCCCAACTGGAAACTTCAGACGGCTTAATTCTTGCTGAGTAAGGGTATATAAAACGTACGATTGGTCCTTGCTTCCATCTATACCTTTCAGCAGATGAAAATTATCATCACCGGCTGAAAGCCTTGCGTAGTGACCTGTTGCTATGTAATCAGCATCAAGAAATAGAGCCCTTCTCAATAAAAAATCAAACTTGATTTTGTCATTACATGCTAGGCATGGGTGAGGTGTCCTACCTGAATCATATTCACTGACAAAGTAGTCCACCACGTGTTCTTGGAATTCTTTTTCGAAATTCACGAAGTAGTGGGGTATATCTAGCATTTGGCAGACTCGTCTAGCATCTTCCACATCCTCAACTGAACAACACCGGTTATTTGACCCATGGGAATTCTCAGAGTCTTCTGTCCAAAGTCTCAATGTCATACCAACGACGTCGTATCCTTGATTCTTCAACAGTAATGCAGCGACGGAAGAATCCACCCCGCCACTCATTGCAACAATTACTTTTTCCTTTTTCATACAATTAGGCTAGCACATATATGATCAATTGTTATCTAAAAAAACATCTTTTGAATAAAGAATATATAATTCTACCCTTATGAAAAACTCGGAAAAAGATAGCGGGTCCACCTCAGCTGAATTGGAAATTGGCCACGCCTCTGATTTAAAGGAAGGTAATGTGCTACCTATTGACCAAGGTAGGTCTGCTTCTGATTTAGCAGTCGAGTCCGCCGAAAATTTACAGGCTGAAAATATACACCTGCTCGATGTGCGAGGCCTAAGTGACTTCACCGATTATTTTGTGATCCTAACCGCTACATCCTCTCGCCATCTAAGGGCAGTCGCATCGGATATTGAGTTCTCGTTAAAATCCGAGGGACACGTCATCCATCACAAAGAGGGAGATCATACCAGCGGATGGACATTGCTGGACTATGGGAACCTAATCGTCCACCTATTTGCCCCAGAGTATCGAGAATTTTATGATTTAGAAAGCGCATGGACAGAAGCCAAAACTTTAAGAATTATTCAATAATCCATTGGTCTATGGCTCTGCCATAGTCTGTTATTTCCAATCCATCAAAGAATATAGATAATTCCCTTCCCGCTGATTCCAATGAGTCTGAACCGTGGATTAAATTCATCCCTATGGTCAAACCATAATCCCCTCTGATTGTTCCCGGAGCAGCTTCTTTAGGGTTTGTAGACCCCATAAGGTTCCTGGCTACTTCCACAGCATTTTCTCCCTCAAGTGCCATGGCAACTAGTGGCGAAGACGTTATAAATTTAACTAGGGAGTCAAAAAACGGCTTACCGACATGCTCTCCATAATGTTTGTTTGCCAATTCCTCATTAACGTGAACCATTTTAAGTCCGGCAATCCTAAGTCCCTTCCGCTCAAGCCTACCTATAATTTCGCCCACCAGTCCCCTTTGAACACCATCCGGTTTCACCAATATTAATGTCTTTTCCAATAGATTTTCCTCATGACTTATTTTTTACTGAATTATCTGCCGATTCAATTTGTGCACTTCTTACGTAAATAGGCTCAAGTGAAATTGGGTCATCAAATTCCCCGCATTCCAATTTACCATAACCTAATTTCATTAAAACTGACGCAGCTCTAGTGGGAGCTACACTTCTTGCATATTTTCCACCAATAATATCCGCGTATTCAGATTCCAAAATACCTTTGACACCTTCTCCACAAAAAAATGTGTCGTCGGTTTTATTAAAATCAATTTGGTTATAGTTACGAACAATAATGTTTCTCTGCTCTACATCACCATCAACATACTTAGCGATATATACCCGCTCCCTGCCTGCAGGAACCAGTCCAATTATATTTTGAGATATACCAAGGTAAGGTTCAACTTCAATATCAGTTGTTGAAATTCCGACAATTGGAATCTCAACGCCCGCGCTCAAGGATTTAGCAACACTCATTCCAACTCTTAAGGCACTAAATGCACCCGGACCCTTCGCTACAAATACTGCCGCCAAATCTTTTACAGCTATTTGCTGTCTATTTAATACACTCTCTATAGCAGGGGCGAGTTCGACTGAATGGTTTCTCTGAGAATGCCAAGTTAACTCTTGAATCAACTCTCCTTTTTCAGAGATTCCAACCGTAGCGTATCGAGTGGAAGTATCTATGCATAGTTCCATTATTTTAATTCACCAAGCCCATAGATCTTGTGATTTCTCCACCTATTTTATCCAAACGATCCGACGGCCACTCCATGTCTATTTTTCTTTGATTCTCAGAAAGAAAGGAAAAATCGACCGTTAAACTTTCCTTTGGGAACGATTTATTCGCCTTGTCAGCCCATTCCACAATACAAACCCCGTCACCATACAAATATTCG
Organism: SAR202 cluster bacterium; assembly: GCA_009392675.1. Taxonomy (GTDB): domain Bacteria; phylum Chloroflexota; class Dehalococcoidia; order Lucifugimonadales; family UBA826; genus UBA11996. The sequence continues at coordinate 6,648 of VFFY01000116.1, forward strand.
TCAATTTGCATTCTTTCAAGATTTTCAACACCGTCTAATCTATAAAGATCCATATGGTATATCGGAAATTTCGCTTCGTATTCAGTTATCAATACAAATGTAGGGCTCCTTGCAAAATCGTCAGATCCGATGCCTTTAATAATTCCCTGGGTCATTTTTGTTTTCCCGCTCCCCAAATCTCCACTCAGTAATATCACGTCTCCAGGGGAAATGTATGATCCGATAATTTTGCCTATCTTTATAGTATTTGATTCACTTGTGCTGACTACTGTTAAAGTCATAATTTCCTATCGCAAAAGGATTGATTGAAATACACTACAACTAACGATACCAAACATATGTAGGGAAAACTCCATGAATTTCGAACAACTAAATGAAACTGTCTTACCCACAGTTATCGCGACTCCTGACAATTATGATCCTACACACGAATATGGAATGGTGGTGCTGATGCATGGTTTTGGTAGTCATATGGGAGACCTGGCAGGACTGGCATCGTTAATCAATGAAACCGATTTTATTTACGTCTGCCCAAACGCCCCAATTGAGATGACCATTGGGTTCGGTCAGCAGGGCTATGCATGGTTTCCTGCCGGCGGGCAAACTGAACCTGATGACATTGACAAAGCAGTTTCCCAACTTCAAACATCTGTCGATTTTGCTATAGATAAATACCGGCCAACCCAATCCAATATTTATATAGGTGGATTCTCCCAAGGCGGAATGATGACGATGCATGCAGGCCTCACTCGGCCAGATATTTATAAAGGCGCCATCATATTGAGTTCCCGACTCACCCAGGTTGACCTCTTCACTGACAAGATCGTTCATTTGGACAAAATTCCCATATTTATGTCGCATGGTACAAACGACCTTGTTATATCTATTAAAGATGGCCGTGATACAAAAGAGTTATTGGATGAATACGGATATCAAATAGAATATCAGGAATACCCAATGGCACATGAAATCAGAGAGGAGACCATATCTGACTTAAAAGATTGGCTCAGCAAAAACTCGGTAAAGTAATTTGGACCTGATGGGGGTATAGGGTTAAGTGCTGTTGTTGCGGCAAGAGAACTCGGTGCCGGAAAAAAATTCGTTGCTGCTCGTCATAAACAGCAGGCTAACATGGCGTGATATGTAAGAGTTACATCAAA
>VFFY01000117.1 GCA_009392675.1 SAR202 cluster bacterium
AAATAAATAAGTAAATAAATAGGACGGTCATAATATGGGAACCAGATTAGAAGGAAAGGTGGCGGTGGTTACTGGTGGGGGAAGAGGTATTGGTAGAGGTATTGCCAAACTCCTTTCAGAGGAAGGTGCATCCATACTAGTCAATGACAAAGGTACTGAAGTAGATGGAACTGGTGCTTCTGCCATGCCTGCAGATGCAGTTGTAGACGAAATCAAATCTTCCGGAGGTAATGCCACGGCCAATTACGCCGATATTTCAACGATGGAAGGGGGAGAGAGTCTGGTTCAATCTTGTATAGATACTTATGGCCATATCGACATTCTAGTCAATTCAGCAGGCTCATTAAAAGATCGAATGATTTACCAAATGACAGAATCAGATTTCGATCAAGTAGTCCGCAATAATGCTAAGGGTGTGTTTACAACTACAAAATTTGCAGGAATACTGTTTCGTCAGCAAAGGTCTGGAAGGATCGTAAATATGGTGGCTGATGCTGGCCTAGGTGATGTCGGACGGTCAAATTACGCTGCAGCTACTGAAGGGATTATTGGGTTAACCAGGACTACTGCAAAAGATTTGGGAAAATATGGTGTTACCGCCAATGCAATATCTCCTATGGCGGAAACCAGATTATTCCCAGGTGCCGTAGATCAACACAGATTACCAGACGTACCCGGACCTTCTCGGGATGAAAGGGCTGGAATTGGACCATCACCTGAGATACCGGCGTGGTCGGGAGAAGGATCCCCAGATGGACCTGAAAATATCGCCCCTTTGGCTGTTTACCTATGCACAAACGCTGCTCCCAATATTAATGGCTACGTGTTGGGCGTACGTGGAGGGAGTTTGTACGTTTATTCCAACCCTGATATTGAAAATGTAGTGAACAAATGGGGTAATTTCACAATGGAAGAAATGGATGTTTTATTTCCGAAAATGATGGGATATGGATTCTGACACCGATTTCTTCCAAACAGGTTTTAACAAGAATGAAAATAAAGTAAACGAAGGGGTGAAAAAGTGACTAAGAGGGTTGAAGGAAAAGTAGCAATAGTAACAGGGGCCGGTCGTGGTATAGGAAGAGAAGTCGCGCTTTGGTTAGCAAGAGATGGTGCCAAAGTCGTAGTTAATGACCTTGGAGGATCAGTTGATGGCACAGGTGATTCTTCCACTCCTGCAGATTTAGTAGTTGATGAAATAAAAGCTGAAGGTGGAGAAGCTGTTGCCTCATATGACTCAGTAGCTGATTTTGATAGTGCCACCAAAATTGTTCAAAAAGCGGTAGATACCTTTGGAACAGTGGACATACTATGTCACCCAGCCGGCATATTGAGGGACAGAATGATCTTTAACATGACTGAGGAAGAATGGGACCTGGTATTGCAAGTCCACCTGTACGGGGCCTTTAATATGGTAAGGAATGTGATTCCTCACATGATCAACAACAAATACGGCAGAATCGTGTTATTCTCGTCTGGATCGGGATTAGGTGCCTCGGGCCAAGGTAATTATGCTGCAGCCAAGGAAGGTATGGTTGGATTCACAAGGGCTGTGTCAAAGGAACTCGAACCCTTTAACATAATGGTGAATGCAGTCTATCCTGGAGGGTCTACTAGGATGACAGATACAGTCCCACAATCGACAACGCAACTGAGACAGGATCAGAGAGAGGCCGTCGGGTTAACAACTACAAACCCATCTGAACCACCTGCAGAATATAGAGACCCCGGTAACAATGCACCTAAGGTCGTCTACCTCTGTTCTGAAGCCGCGGATGGTATTACAGGACAAGTTTTTGGTACAAGTGGCTGGGCTTTATCGCTTTATTCTCCACGGCACGTAATAAAAAGCATCCATAAAGATGGGAAATGGACTTTAGATGAATTGGATCAATTGATACCGATCTCCCTAGGCAGTGGTCTCATAAACCCAGTACCTGTGGAACCCACACGGAATTAGGTAGCCCAATATTTAACAGACCATATGCTAAACTGCACCTACTTCCTTGGGAAGCCTAATTTTGAGAAGGTGAGAATATGAACTGGCTAGATTTTGTCATACTGGGAATCCTAATTGTGTCCATGCTTTGGGGTCTCAAAACTGGAATATTCGTGGCCGGCATTTATGGAATCGCGATACTGGTGGGCTGGAGAATTTCTGGTGAGGTGTCACAGTTTGTCGGAGAACTTATCGGAGATGCCCTAGGTCTCAATTCTTCTTCAGCAAAGGCCGTAAGTGCATTAAGTGGAATTAATCTGAGTGTCGATACGATTACAACTGTTACGGCTTTTGTGGTTGTACTCATTCTCACACTCATCATCACTAATATAGTCCTAAAATTTATTGGACCTTTTCTAGCAGTTTTAGACGTTGCCACCCTTGGAATGGGTAGAATAGCCGGCATCACACTTGGATTGATAATCGGTGTGATTATCTCTTCTATAACTATTTCGGGTCTTACACGACTGGCATATGATTTCCATGAAATTCCCGAATTACCTGGTTCATCTTTTATTTCAGCTGGAGAAGTCGTCTCGATAGAGGGTATTGACGCAAAGATTGAAAATACCAGAACCTCAATAGAAACTGCTCTACTCGGCTCCAGAATGGCACCTATTTTTGTAAAAACTTTACAAATTACCCCGGATAATGCTTTTGGAATTATCCCCACTGATTATATGACTGCGATAAAAATACTTGATTCAAAGTTAGATTAAACAAGGATGGCTACAGCTACATCTCCCACAATAGAATCACCCGTATTAGTTCTGAACCAAAATTACCAGCCATTAAACATTTGCAGTGTGAGAAGAGCAATTGTATTAATGGGCAGGGGAAAGGCAGAACTTATAATAAACGGTCGAGGGGAAATAAGGAGTTCCAGCGCAGCATTCCCAATGCCATCGGTGGTTAGACTCTACTATATGGTCAAAAAGCCAATGGTCGAAAGAAGGCTATCTCGGCAAGCATTATTTTATAGAGATAATTTCACATGCCAATATTGTGGAATCTCAACTAGGAAGCTGACTATTGACCATATTCAACCTCGTTCAAGAAACGGTAAACATGTATGGGAAAATGTGGTGAGTGCATGTATGACTTGTAACCACAACAAGGCCGAAAAAACACCAAGAGAAGCCCAAATGACCCTACTAAGGACACCTTTGGCTCCGAAGCCAAATCCGTATTATATTTTCTATCATAGGAAACTAGAGGATGAGTGGTCTCCATTTATACCTTGGAAAAATTAATCTATGAATAGGATATTTGTTAGTCTATGGATGTTGGGAACGGAAGTTTTAGCATAAAATTATCCAAAACTAGGCTTGGAGTAACGTTTTTCTTCAAGTTACCTAAAGTGATCCTGATAAGTTTTAAAATGTTCAGAATATCTGTGGTTGATAGCATTTTGGAAAACTCACGAAGTCGTTCTTTTTGGGAAATATTCACTATCTCTTCTGTTCTCTCACTACTAGAGAGCAACACATCTCTAGTCCAGGTCATTGCTGTATCCAAAAATTCATATACTCCGTCTCGATCGCGAAAAAACTGAGTTGATAAATCCTTCGACAATTTGAACCGTTGTTCCAAACCATCTGTTAGGCACCCCATAAATCGATTTAATTTACCTTCTAATATATGTAGTATTTCAGGGTTAGTGGCTGCTTGATAAGCCCATTCCGGTCTTCCGCGAGAAAGCCTTGCGATCTCTTTAATTGGGACCTCGGGCCCTAATTCGCATCCACCTAAATATTCCAATATTTCTAACTCACTAACCGGTTCCAAATTAAGAACTTGACATCGCGACACAATAGTACCAAGAAGGTTAGATACGTCACGCGCCAGCAATATAATTACAACATCATCTGGAGGTTCTTCTAACGTTTTTAGTAGAATATTGGACTGTTCTGATCTCATACTTTCGATAGATGAGATAATGAAAATGCGAGTGCGGCCCTCATACGGTTTCCGGTGAACCTGCCTTAAAAAATCTTCCCTTAATTGGTCAATGGTGACCATTGTGGAGGTTCGGCCCACACCATCCAAGTCTTTCTTCACATCATAAATAAATACATCCGTGTGATTATAGGAATCGATCCGTCTGCATTGATTACATGCACTGCAAGGCCCAGAAGGGTTAGACATGTCAAGGCAGTTTGCAACTTTTGCTATATCCCGTGCAAAGGTGACCTTCCCAATCCCATCCATACCGCAAATTAAATACGCATGTGAAAGCCTATCTAACGCAGCAGCTTTTGAAATACGATCTATGGAACTAAGCTGACCAATAGTTTTCCAGGCCACTTTATTTTCCTTAACGAAGTTTTTTTTTACCCCAGAGTCCGGTTGTACAAGCCATTTGACGATGATTCATTTCTGAAAATGGCACAAGCCAAAATAGCTACTATAATATAATCTATAGTATAAATTTAATCACCCGCAGGTTGCTAATTACGATGCAGCGAAATTCTATTGGTAAAGACCATCAGCTAACGATTAGGATGCTAATGACTGGATTGATGCTGCTAATGGCCTATTTAGCTCTTTTTGGATTACTTCTAATTTCCGGTATGAATCCTATTTTTGTGTTTGTGATTGGGATTGGAATGGTGCTTTTCCAATATTTTATGTCCGATAAACTTGTTCTGAAAACAACTGGAGCCAAAGCTGTTACGAAAGAAGAGCAACCCAAGTTACATGAAATGGTAGAAAGGCTGTCAAAAATAGGCGGCATTCCAAAGCCACGTACAGTCGCAATAATGAATATGGAAGCGCCAAACGCATTCGCTACTGGGAGGAGCCCTAAGCATGCCACAGTCGCGGTCACAACAGGACTATTGAGCAAGCTAAATGATGGAGAATTAGAAGGGGTGATTGGTCATGAGTTAGCCCATATTAAGAATCGGGATGTGATGGTTATGACCTGGGCAAGTTTGATAGTAGTGGTAGCTGGATTTTTGATGCAAATGCTCTTTTGGATGAGCCTATTTGGAGGTTTTGGAGGCCATAGGCGACAGGGCAATGGAGGCCAAGCTATGGCCATGATGATGGTCGTTTACATTGGAGTAATAATCATTTACTTCATCAGCCAATTGCTAATAAGTACTCTTTCTAGGTACAGGGAACTGGCAGCCGACAGGGAAGGTGCAATCATGACTGGTAGTCCCACAAACCTTGCATCTGCTCTCAAGAAAATCAGTGGGCAGATAGCACAAATTCCAGAAAAAGATCTACGACAAGTAGAACACGCCAACGCATTTTTCATAATTCCCGCGTTGCAGGGAAATGCGATCGCATCCTTGATGTCCTCACACCCACCTACAGAAATGAGAGTGGCACGGTTAATAGAAATGCAAAAGCAGAACTGGCATCTTCTCAGGTAGAAGGGAATTCGTGAGATTATTCAAAACTCTTTTTAAAAAGTCGAATAGCCTTCAGTCCGACGAATCCGACATTCTTTCTGCGATCTTACGGATCACAAATCAAGATGCCCACGCGAAAAAAGACATAAATCTCTTAGGGACAGCAACATTACTGCTAAACATCACTGAACATCCTTTTTTTACCGACATAAATTCATCTCTGAAAGAGTTAGTCAAAGAATTATTTATGCCAACAATAAGAACACCCTTGCGGGGTTTGAAATCCGACATATACAAAAGTTGCTGGATTATATTCGAAAATACTAACAATCGAAAAATGGTCGCTGATATAAATTCCGTTAGCTCCTATATAGCCAACCTCGGCTTGGGTAATAATATGACAGCCGCAATTTTTAAAGGCACCATAAAAAATCGATCATTTTATTGGATATGCAACTACAGGACATCAAAATTCTATCCACTGGCGCCATTGGCAAATGATATGAGGGACAATGAATTGGAAATGGAAATTGGTAACCTGCTGGTTTCTACAGGAATCCCATTAGAACCACATGAAAATTGGTATTCTCTATCTGATATACCTATTTAATATCTCTTTAGGATCTCAAATTTGCTAGAAAAATAATTTATATGCTGCCACAATCCCCACAGGTACCGTAAGAATCAGTAAAAAGAGCACCAGCAAAGCTAAAGTAGAGTCGCCACCGACCAAATTCTTTACCGTATCTATTAGCCAACTCATCAATTCAGGATCCCCTGGCTCTGAATGGTGACTCAAAATCGTAAACAAAAAAGGCATATACAACCCACCCAAATTTTTATTTTAGCTATAGAATAAGAAGCACTGTCGAAAACTTGATTATATTTTATTACTAATTCGATGAATTGAAGATTATTTCAGTGAATTTATGTCATTATTAGGGGCCTCACAACTAAATCTACATTACGCAGATATTGAAATTTTCTCTGATGTTACTTTGCAGGTAAATGAAAAGGCCCATATCGGTATAGTCGGTCCAAACGGAAGCGGAAAGACTTCCTTGATTCGGGTTTTGTTGGGAATGCAGGATTTCGACGGAGGAGATATTTTCAAGTCCGACTCTCTTAGGGTGGGTTATGTTCCACAAACAGCATTACAGTCGGGAGCTGGTACTTTAAAAGATCAAATCAGTCAAGCTTTCCAACATTTAATTCAATTAGAGAAAAATATGGAAACCAGTGCTTTCGCCATACAAGACTCAAAAGGGGTCGAAAGAACACAAGCTGAAAAAAAATATTCGACTCTTTTGGATGAGTATGAGTCGTTGGGTGGTTATGATTACCAAAATCGAATGGACAGGGTCGTAGATGGAGTTGGTTTAAATGACACCAACCTTAACACCTTAGTATCAGATGCAAGTGGGGGTGAGAGGACACGGGCCGCTTTAGCTACTGCATTATTAGCAGACCCAGACCTTTTGGTTTTGGATGAGCCAACAAACTATTTGGATTTCAAAGGATTGGAATGGCTTGAGGATTTTTTAAACAGATCAGCCAATGCGTTTATGGTTGTTTCACACGACAGGTTTTTCCTTGATCGTGTAGCTTCGGAAATCTGGGAAATAGATAATTGCCGCCTAAAAACGTATCGAGGAAATTATTCGAAGTACAAACTCCTTAAATCTGAAGAGGATGCCAGATTCGCCAAAGAGTATATTCGGCAACAAGAGTACATTAAAAGAGAGCAGAACTTCATTGCTCGATATCATGCCGGTCAAAGATCTAAAGAAGCCCGAGGAAGAGCAAAAAGGCTCGAAAGAATAGAAAGAATAGAAGCTCCATCTAATGAACAAAACGTGTCCATTACCTCGGGATTTGCAACTCGTACAGGACAAACTGTAATTAGCACCAATGGACTAAAAGTCGGGTTTTCAACTGAGCAACACAGTGTCAAATTATTTGAAGTCCCTGACCTCAAAATAGAACGAGGAACTACTACAGCAATAATCGGAAATAATGGAATAGGCAAAACTACACTATTAAAAACAATTATCGGAAGCATTCCGGCTTTGTCCGGTTCATCAAATCTTGGCCATAATGTAAAGGTAGGATATTTCCGTCAAGGCTCCGATGAAATACCGGGTCATATGACTGTGCTCAATGCGCTGTTAGAAATTAAAAATTTGTCTATCGGTGAAGCAAGAAACTTCCTTGCCCGATTCCTTTTCACAGGAGAAGAAATTTACGACCAGGTATCTTCTTTAAGTGGAGGAGAAAGGGGGAGATTAGCTTTAAGCCGACTACTAATAACTGAGCCAAATGTTCTCGTACTAGACGAACCGACTACGCATCTTGACATATTAAGTCGCGAAGCTCTGGAAGCGATGCTGCAGGCATTTGGGGGAACTATAATATTTGTGTCACATGATCGTCACCTCATATCTCTTTTGGCCAACAATCTTTTAATAATAGCTGAGGAGTCTGTGCGGCATTTTGCAGGGTCTTACCAAGACTTGCTAAAAGAATCTAATTCCAACACCTCGACAAAAGAAGAGAAAAAACCTATCAAACTGCCTCCATCCAAGAAAACGTCGAGGACAAAATCTACACCGAAGTTAAATGGCACCAACTTCAACCGTACCCCGGCTTTACGAAAAGAAGATCATGAGAAGCTAATATCTGATTTGGAATCCAAAATTAAGAGTTTAGAAAAGACGCTTCAAGAGGCATCTAACACCGGCAATGTGGATAGCATAACTGTTTTAGGAAAAGAACACGAAGACTTGAACCTAAAATTAGATAGAGCTATAAGTAGATGGATCGAATGAAATCGGTCCAAACGGGATTCATGTCTTGTTGCCAAACAGCTCGTAGCTATAAATATAGGATTTATAGTCGTTTAAATCCAATCGAACTTGACCCGTTTCGAAATCAATGCGGTTTAAGTGAGACCTGTATTTTTCAAAAACAGGTTTCAACCCTAATGTATCATCATTAATTTCTAACAATTCACCTTCCAAGGTGTTTGAAAATAAAACTGGATGTCCCCCTTTGTCCTTATACCTCGGCGAGCTTATCAGCATTCTAGTTGCCTTATGTTCTTTTATAATCCGAGCGACAATATGATCTTCTGTCGGCTGGTCAACACCTAGTAACAGAAACCCACTTGAATCTTTTGGTGACGAGAGAATACCCTGTTTTATAGTTGAGGCTCGGCCTGTCTCATAGTCTATGTTACAGGTTAAGGTGATTGGTGAATTTTCATCAAACGTCTGCTGGATTTCATCTGATATTCTGGTACACTCATAACCAAGAACGATTACCACATGGCCACAACCTCCCTCCAGCATAGCTCTCACTTGATGACAAATTAAGCTAGTATTTCGCCACGGCAAAAGCGCCTTGACAGTGCCCATCCTTGTGGACAACCCTGCAGAAGTCACTATACCCGTAATTGACAAATTTAATAGCCTAAACTGTCTCTACAAAGGTCTTTGAATCTCGATTCACTTTTTCATTAATTCGATCAATCTGTTTTTTATCTAGTTTCATCGGTACTCCAGAGCCTCCCAATCTAAACATGAGAATCTCCGACATTATGCTGATTGCAATTTCCTCCGGTGTACGAGCCCTTATATCTAATCCGATCGGTGATCGTATTTCATTAAGGCGATCATATTCCAACCCTTCCCGAATAAGGTCCTCATAAATTAATATGGTTTTTCTTTTGCTCCCCATCAGTCCTACATATTTTGCGGCGGTTTTGGCAGCAGCCAATAGGGCTACGTTATCGTACCTATGGCCCCGAGTAGCAACTACAATAAAGGTATTGGGGTTAATTGGTAATTGCGGTAAAGCTTGTTCAGGAGTTTCAGAGATTATTATATCTGCCTCTGGAAAACGGTCGTCATTAGCAAATTCTTCTCTATCATCGGTAATGAAAAGTCTAAACTCCAGAGGTTTCGCCAAAGAAGCAAGTGCCCGAGCAACATGACCTCCACCGCAAATAACCAGTTGTGGTGGCGTTGTATATGCCTCAATGAAATACTCAGTCCCTGACTTTGTCGTAACATATTCATTTCTACCATGTATCATTAGTTCAAAGGCTTTATTCTTCGCTTCATCATCTTCACCATCATCACCAATAGAACCTTCACTTTCCCCGTTTTCCCGAACAAATAATTTATCCCCTATTTTTGAATGTCCATTTTTTCCAGTCCTTACCACGGTAGCCAAAGCCACTGCACCAGACCCAGAATAAGCTTTATCTATTTCAGAGGCGTAAGGAAGGTAGCTCTTTGGTGAGTAAACTGGGTCTATCAAAAAATACATGGTCCCGCCACAGACTAGCCCATCTTCTGCTGCCAAATCCTCGTTTAACTCATACTCTCGGTATTCCGCTCCTCCACCTTTTTGCATTAATTGTTTCGCAGCAAACCAAATGTCCCCCTCCACACATCCTCCGCCTAGCGTTCCTATCCCAGAACCATCTTCTCGTACTAGTAATTTCGCCCCAGGTTTTTGTGGAGTAGAACCTTTTGTTCGAACAACTGTAGCAACCACAACTTTTTCCCCACTATTTAATCTATTGATCGCTTCACTAAATACTTCGTGCATCTGGCCTCCAGGTTCTATTGAAAATAGATCTAAAGTTTTTCGAAAATCCACCGATGATAAGCCTATCAAGCGCTGATATTAAGATCAAACTTACCGGCACAGGAAAAATACAACTATAATACATTCGAGTAACAACGTTTCCAGATCAATAAGCGTTAGGATTTAATGGTGAGCAGGGAACCACAGAAAATACCTTTATTTCCCCTTAGCACAGTCCTTTTCCCGGGTGGCATTATCCCACTTCAAATTTTTGAAGATAGGTACCATTCCATGGTTCAAGACTGTTTAGACACTGACTCCAAATTCGGGATTGTATTAATCAAAGAAGGCCAGGAAGTCGGAGGTAATGCGGTGCCTCACAAGGTGGGAACTTTAGCCAAAATCACCAAATTAAGAAAACTTTCCCAAAACCGCCTTTATTTAACTGCAGTTGGGGAAAGCCGGTTTGATATTATCGAATTAATAGAAGATAAAGCGTACTTAGAAGGATTCGTGGACATACATAACCCGCCTCTTGAGCAGAGCATAACAGAACAATCATTGGAAAAAGCACGGACTGCGGCTTCCAAGCATTTAGAGGCAATCGTATCCATGAATGGGGGGTGGGTTAAAAAAGCACAGACTCCGCTTCCAACGAATCCCGATCAACTATCTTTTTTCCTGGCACAGCTAATTCAGGGCTCCAACAAAGTCCGCCAAAGGATACTTGAGGAATCATCAACAGAAAAAAGAATCGAGATATGCCTGTTTCATCTACAAACCGAGTCGAAAGAAATATTCAGCACGCTTAACATAGACCTGCTATTCAAATTTAGCAGAAACTAGCCTGTTGGAGACCAAACCGTTAAGAGTCTAATACTCCTTCCTTAGATAAGAAATTTGCGAGCCGGCTAATACCTTCAGTTATTTCATCAGGTTGGTTGTAACCATAACATAGCCGTATGTGATCCTTACCTGAGGTTCCGTCTGGTGAATAATTGATACCAGGATGAAATCCCACATCTATCTCTTCGACAGATCTTTTATTCAGAGTAGCCATATCGGAACCCTCTTTTAATTTTACCCAAATGTAGAGTCCTCCATCAGGATCACTCCACTTTGCACCGGTACCAAAATTTTCGCCCAAAGCAGAAAGCATGGCGTCTCTTTTTGTCCTCTGAATCTTGTTAATTTCCTCTATATGAGCATCCAGGTGTTTTCTGGCATATTTCTCAACAGCCATCGCTGTGAATTCACTCACACGGCCACTTTTAACACCCATTGCTCTATCCAAAATCAATTGTGGCGCAGTCATGTATCCCAGACTCATACCAGGAGCAATGGTTTTTGAGAAAGACCCGACGTACATAACGCTGTTTGTATCGTCAAGATTAAGAATAGATGTGGGAAGATCACCGTCGTATCTATTATCTGCATAGCAATCATCCTCTAATATTGGCACCTCATATTTTTGAGTTACAGCCAATAGTTCTTTTCGCCTACTCTCAGGTATAGTCCACCCTTGCGGGTTTTGAAAAGTCGGAATTAAATAAACGAATTTCGGTTTGTGCCCAGACTTGATAGCATTCTCAATTTCTTTATCTAATGCTTCAGGGTCCATGCCACTTTCATCAGAGGCAACCCCTCTAATATCTGTGAAATGTCTCCTTAAAGTGTTCAAAGTCCCACCATATACAAAACTATCTGTTATAACGACGTCTCCAGGATTCAAAAGTACCGCACATATCATATCTATAGGTTGGCCAGACCCGTTCCCTAAAATGATGTCATCCTCTGTTACCTGTATGTCTCGATCTCGACCAATTTTTTCCGCAACGTACTGCCTGAGTGGAGTATTCCCTTGTGGGTGAGGATAAACCGCCAATTCTGAACCTGATTCTGCCAAAGCTTCTTTAAGGCATTCCAAAATTTCAGCGTGAGGCAAAGACACTGGATCTGGATATGCAACAGCAAAATCGTATTTCCCTTTTTTTGCGGGGGTAACTCTAGTTGTTTCCAAGACATGAGTTGCCAATATATTTTGAAAATCAAACACCATTGTTCTTCTCCTGATATACATTAAATGCTATAACCACCGATAGAAGGGAATAAATTCCTGCCCAGAGATACTAGCTTTTTAAACCAAACTGTTCAACTGACTTCAGTCTTCTACGACAATACGTAATCTTTTGTTAATCCGCCCTTTGCTTTCATGACCCACTACTCTTATCTTTCCGACCTCCCGCGTGTTACGCACATGGGTTCCACCATCTGCCTGCAGATCTAGCCCGGAAATGTCCACTATTCGGACTTCTGAAATGGTAGGAGGGAGTTTATTTATTTTCATTCTGATTAGATCTGGAATCTTAAAAGCTTCTTCCCTAGGAAGATTAGATACTTCTATGTCTCTTTCTGCAGTAACCTCTTTGTTGATAAGAATTTCCATATCAGACGCAAATCCTGAGGACATTTCTTTAAGTTCAAAATCCATCCGCGCGTGAAGTGGAGTCATGTTGCCTCCAGTTACCTGGGCTCCAAAATCTCTCCACACAACTCCGCATAGAATATGCAAAGCTGTGTGTGTTCTCATTAGCTGATATCGTTTTATCCAATCGATCCTACCCTTGACAGAGTTTCCGAGATCGGGGGTTGGTCCGTTGACTTTATGGACCAACTTACCCTCAATTCTGGATACTTGGAAAATATGGGCAGATTCACCGTCCCATTCAATTATTCCCGTGTCGCAAGGCTGTCCACCACCCCCTGGATAAAAACTAGTCCTGTCTAAAACGACTCCTGAGTCTATTATGCCTATTACGGTGGCCTCAAATTCCTGCAGATAGCTATCTTCGTAGCATAAAACTTCAGTCATGTGGACTATATAGCTCCTTTATCTATGAGGTTCCTCATTTGTAAATACAAGACTCCCGGCTGCCATAAACATTCCGCCGACTCCCTGACAAAAGGAGGTTTTTACCCCATCCACTTGGTGAGCTGCCTCTCCGCGCACCTGCCTTACAGATTCTTGAATAGCATACATTCCATACATGCCGGAATGAGTGTAAGAAAGTCCTCCACCATTGGTATTCATGGGTAGTGTGCCTCCCGGAGAGGTATTACCTTCCTCAATAAAAGATCCAGCCTCTCCTCTTTTTACAAAACCTAAATCTTCAAGACCATATATAGGTAAATGAGCAAAGGCGTCGTACACCATTAAATGATCTACATCATCATGCGTAACACCTGCTTCCTCAAAGGCTTTTTTACTAGAAGTTTTAAAAGCGGCCGAAGTGGTCAGATCGTACATTTGACTGACAATAGGACTTTCAACAGATTCTCCAGTACCCATTATGTACGCCGGTTTAGTAGAAAAATCCTTGGCTCTTTCAGCACTAGTAATTATTAATGCCCCGCCTCCATCAGTGACTAAACAACATTCAAGCAGATGAAATGGATAGCAAATCATCCTGCTATTGAATACATCTTCGATTGTGATAATGTCTCCGTACATGGCTCGAGGAACTTTGTTGGCCCATTTACGCTGTGCAACAGGAACCGATGCTAGTTGCTCATGCGTTAGGCCTGTTTCTTTCATGTAACGAAGCACACCCATGCCAAATTGAGTTGTCGGGCCTGCTACACCATATATTGATTCAAACTGACCTGGGAACGAGCTGTCTCTTCTGCCTCCGGACATGGTGGCAACATCTCCTATGCGGCCCGTCTGTTCCCCGACTCTATTCCGCCCGCTCTCAGCCATCGCCACTAATACTGTTTCGCATAAACCGCTTGCGATAGCTGCTGCTGCATGGCGGACATGCACTAAAAATGAAGTCCCTCCTACTTGGGTGTTATCTATCCACTTAGGTACTATGCCCAGATAATGAGCTAAAGCAGCAGGGCTCATCGTGGTGGCAATTCCGTCTATCTCATTTTTGTCTATCCCGCAATCGTTAATAGCGTTAACTGATGCATCAACATGAAGTTGAAACGCTGTTTTATCCGGTATGGAACCTAACTCTGTAGTCTCTGAAGCCCCAACTATCGCGGCTTTATATCTTAATGAATCCATTTTTACCTTCCTCTTTTTCAGTTCAAATAATGTTGGCTACACCTAAGCTGGTTTCCATTTCGGAATCGCAATTTCCTCATTAATATCATCAAACACGACTTTTAATTTCATGTCTAGAATGAGGTTTTCTGGGGTATTTTCTATTCCTACTATATTGGTCATCATCCTAGGGCCTTCATCAAGCTGAACGATTGCTATTGCATAGGGGGCATCTTCCTCAAATCCTGGCACAGGACGGTGATTTATCATATAAGAGTAAAGGGTTGCCAAGCCTGATGTTTTGAACCACTCAAGATTATCGGACAAACAGTTGGGACAATTCATTCTGGGGTAAAAAAACGGCTTGTCGCAGTTCAAACATCTCTGTATCCAAAGCTCATGTTGCTTTGCCTTTTCCCAAAAAACGTCCGATTCTGGTGTTGGCACCGGAATTGGTTTGTTGTAACCACTACTCATATCCTTAATACTCCTTTTTATAAATACTACAAATTTAAAGGCTAAATAATTTGTACAGAAAACAATATTCGGATTGTATTGACGGTAAGCATTCTAGGTCAATAAACACCGGCAAATTAATAAAATTTCGATCTCAAAATCAAGCCTTGCAATGTTAGAATCAGACTATAACTCTTTTGAAACAATTAATTTAAGAGCAT
>VFFY01000118.1 GCA_009392675.1 SAR202 cluster bacterium
GCATTTTATGCTCATTTTGCGCCCTTCTCTCCCTGATAGCGTTTCTGGACCACACAAATCACAAAATCCCCAACAAGCTTACTCTTTTCCCTATACCAATCGTATTTATATTGAGTTACTTATCCCCGGATATTTTTGAACTTTCGGTCACCGAAACATGGTGGGTGACCCCACTAGTAGGAAGTTTGATTGCAGGAATAATATTCGCCTCTTGCTACTACATACCCAAAACCCAATTAGGTGGTGGGGACGTAAAATTAGCATTGCTGATAGGGTGTATCAGCGGATTTCCCGTCTGCTTCGCCAGCTTGTTTTTGGGTTTATTAATTTTTATATTGAGGCAGGCTGTGAGTCAATATTTTCGAAAAATAGCCACTATATCACCATTAGCCCCGTCCCTTTCTGTAGGGACTATGATTTCAATCTTGGTTGCACAGCAAATCTAGAAGGCTATGTGCTCAGGCTATATTGAACTGTACGAGGTTTGATATCTTCAGAAATTCTTCTTGTTATTGGTATACTCCCAACCACCCTTGTACCTTTCCCTTCAGCCGAAATAATATCGACATATCCACCCACTCTCTCTGTCCTAAGTTTTAAATTAAGCAATCCAAAATGGCCGGCCCCCGGCACATTAGTTATCTTTGATTGGCTAAACCCGACACCATTGTCTTTTACAGAAAATGATATGCCTTCCTGGTTCCAGAGAATCTTCACCTGTATCATTTCGGCATTAGCATGCTCCACCGAATTTAGAACTGACTGTCGAATAATTTGATAAAGATCCCTAGCTACTGGCCCCGGTAATCCACCTTGATCGATTTGGTTTGAGGTATATGTTATTTTTATTAAAAAAGGCACTGCTTCATTCTCGAGCTCTTCAAAAAAGATCCGAAGCGACTCTTCCAATCCCATTACAGCAAGATCATCATGGCCTTTCTCCCTCACTAGCTGTCTTAGATTGACATCAGCCTTTTTCACCATCGCGACTAGATTTTCAATATCGGTAGCACTCTCTGCGTGTCCGTCTAATGTTAATTTTAATAACCCTAGATGCATCAAAATAGCACTCAATTCACTCATTGTCTGATCATGCAGATCGGCAGCTAATTCTTTTCGCATATCGTCCCTGCCTTGCTCCACCGCATCGAACTGCTCAATTCTTCTTAATCTATACGCCATAATCTGAGATATCCTGGAAATAAACTCGAGAGCCTTATCTGGGTCCTTTTCTGATAATTCTGTGAAATCGGCTCTATCTACCCGGAATAATCTGCAAGATGTCCGAGCTATCACACGGGCCGTCCTAGGATAGGAATCTAAGAATGCAATCTCTCCAATTACGGACCCTGATTTAATCCATGCTACTGGTATCCATTTCTCATTGACGGGGACTTCCACCAATGCCTCCCCTGAGACAAGCAAATCAATGCTGGTGGTGATATCGCCGTAATCAACGATTATTTCTTCCTCAGCGAAGAAAATTTCCTTACCGTAATCTGACAAATATTCCCTATATTTTTCAATTTCTGTGGGAGTCAAAATAGGTTCATCCAAAGAACCTGAATTATCAAAAGAATTATCAGACATATAGATATTCTCGACCTTGGTCTATCCTAACGAAAGAGAAACACATAGATTTAAAAAAGCTATCGTAGAATTGGCCTGAGCGGACAAGTAATCATCACCTGAAACATTTAATTTTTCTTCCACCAACCCCTGAATCACTTCCACATCCGCCGGCGGGATCTCCAAGTCGCTGGCAATTTCTTGCAGGTTCATACCTTTACATCCTCTCGAGATTACTTCTAATTCCCTACCTGACAAATTTCCAGAATCTAAAGAATGACGTTCATAGTAACCAATCAATTTCCCTATCAGGGCATTATCAAGAATTAAATGTCCTAGCATAACTTTTCTTACAATTCTGATTAGTTCGCCTATGTCATCCAATGAATTTTTAAGAACATATGCTTTTGACCTTGAATCTGTCTCAATTAAGTCCTTTACATAGGACCAATCGTCATAAGCAGATACCACTACAACAGAAATACTGGGGTTGTTTTCCCTAATGGTTTTACTCGCTGAAATTCCGTCAAGTAGAGGCATTCTTATATCTAATACCGCCACATCAATTTCTAGCTGGGCGCATTTCTCCACAGCCTCCAGTCCGTCTTCACAGACTGATGAAACGACAAAATCTGCCTGTGTTTCAAGTACTCGTTTATAAGCAGTACGTATAAATGGAGAATCATCTGCGATAAGAATATTTACCATTTTTTATTGGTTACTCATTACTTCCTGGATAATAGTTCCGAAACTTCTTTAAGCTCTTTACTGAGTTGGTCGATAGAAACTGTCCCATATTTGTCCAACAACTGGCGAACCTGAGGGCGGACCTCTATCTTCTTAGCAAATAAATCACCCATATCAGATCCTTCAGCAGCATCGTTCCCGATATTTGATGCTAATACAGGAGGCTGTCCTTCATCTGCTGAACCATCTTGGCTAGGGTCCAATTCCATTTGAGAGTTTTCATCCTCACTATCGTCCATATCGTCCAAGGAGACAGTCTGTAAATTCCTCGGTTTTTCAAATGTGTGTGGTTCTATTACAGCGCTATCAGAATTATCACGTGTATCATTTTGGGCCTCGGAAGACATTACTGTATTTTGCAATAGCGACGGGGCCCCTTCTAGAAGAGTTGGCTCAAACACATCCTCGTATATCTCAGGATCCAATTCACTTAGATCCCACAAAGCATCAGAAGCTGGTGCTCCATCAACACTTGTATCTTCCGTCAAAATCTCTTCCCCTTGAAAACCGCCTTCGCTGCTTATTTCTGATTCGGACTTTACTTCAATGTCAGCCTTCAAGGTTTTCATTACATTTCCGAACTTGTCATAAATTGTCCTACGAATTGAATCCATACCATCCATCATCATATAGCTCCTGTTGATAACACAGAATATATTCCCATCGCCAATCCACCGGAACCGGTTTCTGGCGAAGAAAGCAATGCGGCCGTCACTTTAGGTACCGCCAACATTATGACAGCCGACGCTAGACATGTTACAGCAAGAAAGGTAATGATTTTAAGGTTGTTACCACCTTCGGAAAATTTTGGTGCCAAGGCATTTGCTACGGTAAGTATTGCTACAGCTATTATTATCGTTGTTTGCAACGTTCCTATATTTCCCATTTGAAATACATCAACAGAGGCACACAATTCCTCAGGTCTCGGCAACTTTATGCCAGCTGCCTCTACACCTGGCGGCACAACTATTTGATTTAAACAATTCTCCTTATCTGATACTCCAACTATTGATCCTAACTTACTATTAAAACTTATAATTATTTCCAGCACAAAAACGAGTATAAGGGCCATCACTGAATGCATAGCCATAGTCAGAAAAGTAAAGGTCGAGGAGGTAAGTTTTCGCTTGGCTCTCAATTCAGAGATGTTTTGGGCAAATTCTGAACAAACCTCTCCAATATGGCCTGGATTACATCCAACTTCTACTCCATCAACAAACATTCCCGAAGTCCGCGAAACCAGTTCACTGCCAGTTTCTCTACTGAACATCTCCCAACATTCGCCAGATGGTAAGCCCGACTCCAGTCGGGTTCTGAGACGTTCCAGAGGATCTTTTAAATATTGGTATGAAGCCGTGTCTATACGCCTGAGAGCTTCAGTTAAAGTTACCCCACCTGAACCGGCTATACTTCCGATGGCTCTCAAGAAAACGGGAAGCTCCTGATCAATGTTAGAAACTCTTGTAGCGTCTCGCATCGCAAGAAAAGCTGACGGTAGCAAACTTATTCCTGTCAATCCAAATATTGAACTTGATGCTGTAACGGAACTAACGCCCGTTTCTAACAACATAAAAAAACCCATGACACCTAATCCAAACCCAGCAGGGCCACAGGTTATGAATAAAAACTTAGCCATTTTCCGATCCGGGGTTGTTCCTGAAACGGGATCGTATGTAATAGTTTCAAATGGGGCTACTTTGTAAATCAAATACACCCCGACTGATGTGACACCACCCAATGTAAACAGCATTAGATAAATGAAAGATGCACTGGTAGACCCCAATAAGCTAGAAACTTGAGAAACAACCATAATAAGAGTTACAGCTACTAGTATCGCTGCATAGGCGTCCGTCCATTTACGAAGATTTTCTACGTTTCGATCATAGTCATTACTGTAATGTTGAGCTTCAGCCTTCGCCTCTTGAAGAACAAAATCAGACTCTGAACTACCAGATGAAATAGACGCTGAAAATCGTAGGAGCAAACTCTTGACCCTGGGGGCTTTTGCCCTCTGGGCTACCGTCTGGAAAGCCCTTGTGTATTCCATCCCCATTGAGCGAGCCATCAGATTAATGTACTCAAAAAATACGGAAGTTGAATACCTTTGCCTCCCACAATATTCAAGTAAACGATCTCTTGTGACACCACCTCGAGACAGTATCGCCATGTAAGTTAGTTGAGAGAATAGGTCAAACCCGATTACTTGGTTATCAGAAGAGACCTTCTCTATTTGCTTGCGCGAGGACGTTGTGGAGTTCATAAAAATTTGTGGTGTTCCTATCTGAAAGGCGTTTTAAAACTTCTGCTCTTCTCTCAAGTTCGCCGTATATGTTTCGGTATTCGTCGGGGGGTAGTCCCCTACGAGATGCTACCACCTGCTCTAGAAGATGAGTGTTCATATAACCAGGAAATTCGAATTCATCAGTAGCAGGATTCCATTTAAAGACTTCGATGAACCCGAAAGAGTTACTCTCAGGATCATATTCGATAATTTCACTTATGCTGAGACACCTTCTACCCGGGCTGCCATCAGGTAGCCTAACCGCACTCATAATCACTACCATGTTTAAATTATCGATATAAGTCTTCGGAACGTTGATAGGGTTTCCAGTCAGCCTTTGAATTAATTTTTCTACAGAAGCCGCGTGAAATGTAGCCATGCAAGCGTGTCCAGTTTGCATCGCCTGGAAGGCTATGGCCCCTTCAGCGCCCCTGATCTCACCGATAACGATCTCTTCAGGTCTCTGTCTCAAGGCTGCGACAAGTAAATCAAACATAGTAATCGAGGCACTATTTTCACCACCTCCCCTTGTAACTTCTCTTATCCAATTTTTATGTGGGACCTGTAGTTCAGGAGTATCCTCAATGCTCACTATTTTGGCATTTGGCGGTATAAATGTGCTGATTGCATTGAGAATTGTCGTTTTACCTGAAGCGGTCTCACCTGACACGAAAGTGTTCATCCCCTCGCTCAGCATCAAGGAGATATAAGCTGCCATTTCATATGTTAGGGTTCCAAATTTAATAAGATCTAAAATGCTAAGCGGGGTTGCACTAAATTTTCTAATAGTAAAATTACTACCCCGACGAGAAACATCACCTCCGTAGACAATATTTATTCTCGAGCCGTCCGGCAGGGTCGCATCTACAATAGGCTCCCGGATTGTAACGGGTCTTCCAATCTTCTCTGAAAGCTGTATCACATATTGATCCAATTCCTCAGAATCAGAAAATTCAATATTGGCTTTCAAGCCACCAAACACTTTGTGCTCTATGTATAGCGGCCCTACACCGCTACAGCTTATGTCTTCAATGTAAGGATCCTCTACCAACGGGTTCATAACACCCATTCCAGCTTTCTCTCTACGCATTAAATATTTGATCGCCTCAAATTGGTCGTCCGTCAAATCAATTGGTTTTGAAACCTTCTTGGAAGACCCGTTGGCTCTACCGCAAATTTCATCTACGGCACTCAAAATGACATCAAGGCGCCCTTCGGCTCCATCAGCAGAACGAAGTTCATCAATGTAGTCCATTAATTGAACGTCTATATCATTGACTATTTCTTCTACTCCTGGGGCGAGAGAAGGCTCAACGGCAAGATAATAATCCCGAGTATCCTCTGGATCATGAACCACATGAATAAATACCCCGCCACCAACCGGATAAAGTAAATTACGTTTCTTTTGAGTATCCGACCCTCTGCTTACAAACCCCAGATATTCAGGTATTCCGATATCGTCTATGGGAAGTTTGGAAACGTAGGCTCCAAGATGCCTAAATTGTTCTGTTTGGTCTCTAAAATCAGACGGCAGCCTCGCAAGCAGTTTTTGATCTAGAACAAACTCAGAGGAATGACCAATTCCGGTGTTTTTTAGAAATCCCTTAATTCCATCTTGCATGGAAACAGGATTGCCATTCATAGAACCGTTTTTGTGCTCGACACCGCCACCCTTTCTCATTTTGACGATTACTTTGAGGTTTTTGAGGTTAAACGCCATTTAGTGCCTCGACCTATGCCTTAGCTCTTGAAACAGGAACTATACGAATTCCCATCCCAGGTTCAACTTCAAAACCTAAAATATTACCGGTTCGCATATCAGCGCCCCGAATTTTTGCAACTTCCATAGTTTTAACTAAGCTAGTTCCTGATGCCCTGACCTGCAACCTTAAATAAGCGTCACAAATTGATCTTACCCTTAAAAGAAAATCCTCATCAAAGGCATTTTCGTGGACTGTACAAGCTATAACCTGGCCTCTCTCACACACGTTCTTCATTTCGTTAAAAAAATCCTGGATCTGCTCTCCTCCGGCCCTGGAAACAAACGTCGTGAGAGAATCGATAACTATCATTCTCGATGAATCTTGCTGTCTTATATGGTCGGAAAGTAATTTGAAAAACAAACCCGGATCTTCGCTTCCTGCTGTTGAGGTCAAAGGGAAAATTTGTAGGTCATTTAGCAAAAAATAGTCGGTTGCATCCTGGCCTAAGCTTTCCATTTGTCTTAATAAGGCATGCACGTTTTGTTCGGTGGTATATATGGTGGCCTTATGGCCACTGTTCAAGGTGCCCCAAAGCAGTTGCTGGGCAAAGGTGCTTTTGCCAGAAGCGTCTTGACCTTCGATAAGCATGACCGTGTTGTAGGGAATACCTCCACCCAGTCTCCTATCTATTTCAGTACTCCCAGTTGTTATGACAGATGCTTCTTCTGTAGTCATATCACCGTCCTAGAATTCTTCCATATTTTTTTCAGAATCAAGACCTATTAATTTTCTCACAATACTACAGTGTTTGGAATTGTTGTTACATGGTGCAGATAGAGGGAAAAAAGTGTGAAGTGCCTACTCCATTTGGTAATGTAACCAGCAATGTTCCGGCGACCTGA
>VFFY01000119.1 GCA_009392675.1 SAR202 cluster bacterium
AGGGATTCTTTAGTACTTAGCGGCCTAGCACAGAAAATGGGAATAATCGCTGTTTTGTTTACTCTAGCGGGTTTAACTTCTCTTGGCCTACCTGGCCTTAGTGGATTTGCCGCAGAATTACTGATATTTATTGGTATATTTCAAAGTTATGAGATTTGGGGCATTATTTTGGGATCCCTTGCTGTGATTGGAGCTGCGATTACAGCTGTATATATTTTGAGATTGCTATCCAAAGTATTTTTTGGCCTGCCTGATGATACTTTGCCAGAATATTTGGATTCGACACCAAGGGAGAAATTTGCGGCAGGTATCTTAGTTATTTTCGTGGTGCTAGTGGGCCTTTGGCCATTTCCATTTGTGAAAGTAATTGAAAGTGGTGTTGAGCCGATTCTTCTTCAAATTGTGGGGACTGGATGAATTTTCACTTGATATATCCAGAGTTTCTTTTAATTGGGCTTGCGTTTCTTGTTCTGATGTTAGATTTTTTCTTATCGGAGAAAAAGAAATATTTGTTAAATTGGGTCTCTATCATCGGAATGGCTTTCATACTTGTAATAGCCTTGTTTATGAATCAGCAAGGTGATCTATACCAAGGATTATTGATCATCGATGGGTATGCGAGTTTTTTCAGGATATTTTTTCTGGCTATAGGAATAGTAGTGACACTTATATCACGAGATTATGTGGATTCTAATGTTTCAAATCCCGGTGAATACTACGCCATTTTGATTTTCACTATCTTGGCATCTGTATCCTTGGCTTCATCCGGAGAGTTACTAACAGCCTATGTCAGCTTAGAAATTTTGAGTTTCGGATTATATGTGTTGGTTGCATATGATAGATATAATCCTGTTTCAAATGAGGGAGGGGTCAAGTTTATTCTTCTAGGGGCTTTTTCCTCGGCTTTGCTTCTATATGGTTTGAGTCAAACATACGGTTTGATAGGAACTACTCGGTTTAATGAAATTGCAGTTTTACTCAACTCGATGGAAAGCATATCCATTGGGATGCTAATCGGTTTCGTACTGATTTTGGCTGGAGTAGCATTCAAATTGGCTGCCGTACCGTTTCATATGTGGGCTCCCGATGTCTATGAGGGAGCGCCTATACCCATAACAGCTTGGTTGTCCGTATGTTCGAAAGTAGCAATTGTTGCTTTTGCTATTAGATTTTTGACCAATGGCATATTTCCTCTTGCTCCAGATTGGCAGCCCATTCTAATGGTCTTGGCAGTGCTTACTATGATAGGGGGTAATTTATTAGCACTCGTTCAAAAAAATATGAAACGCTTACTAGCTTATTCCAGTATCGGGCATGCGGGATATTTACTGATGGGTTTGGCGGCATTAGTCAGGGTCAGCGATGACGGTATTGTAAGTAAGGATCTAACCCATTTAGTTTCCAACGGATTGGTTTTTCATATGGTTGCCTATGGGGCGACAAATTTTGCGATTTTTTTCTGCTTAATACTTGTTTACAACAGTACCGGTAGGGAGGATATTCAGGGTCTGTCAGGACTTGCTTCAAAGCAACCTTTAGTTGCTTTGGTGATGGTTTGTTCTCTGTTTTCTTTAGCAGGTATGCCTGTGTTTGCAGGTTTCACTAGTAAATTTTATCTGTTTAATGCGGTAGCCTCGCAGGGATTTTTACTGTTGGTTGGGGTGGGAATAGTTGCAAGCCTAATCTCACTATACTATTACCTCACGGTAGCCCGGTATTTGTATATTGAAAAGATTTTGGATGATTCAGTAATCTATGTGTCATTTAACAGTAAATTAATTCTTATAGCGCTACTAATTTTAATGGTTTTAGGGGGAGTATATCCTTCACCTCTGATGGATTTGATTCAAAGTGCCACGGATTCCATCGTAAAAATAAACTAACGCCTCTGATAAACTGAAGGGTGGACTTTTAATTACACCGAGAGAAAGGAGATGAAATTGGCTCATTCAATAGATTGGCCTGAAGAATATAAAAGAGGGCTTGTTGTGGTAGCTCATGCAGATGATGCTGAATATGGTTGTTCAGGCACAGTGGCTCGATTAATTGCTGAGGGTTGGGACATGGCCTATGTTTTGTGCACTGACGGCAGTAAAGGGAGCAGTGATCCCGACATAACGGGAGCACAACTATCTGAGATTAGAAGGGAAGAGCAAGAAAATGCGGGGAAAATTTTAGGCTTATCGAATGTTGCCTTTTTAGGGCATCCTGATAGCTATTTACAGCCTACGCTAGATTTAAGAAGGGACATAGCCAGAGAAATCCGCCGACAAAAAGCGGATGTAGTCATCTGCCAATATCCCATGAGAGTATTAGACGGCGGGTTTGGTTCTGGCCATCCAGATCACATGACTGCGGGCGATGCTGCCCTTTCTGCTATATTTCCAACCGCTAGAGATCATATGACTTTCCCCGAATTGATTGAAGAAGGATTTGAGCCTCATAAAGTCGCAGAAGCGTGGATAATGGGACACCCCGAACCTGATCTTTGGGTCGATATAAGTGACCATATGGAAACTTCGATAAAAGCCCTAACGGCTCATGTGTCTCAGATGGATGGCAAATCATATGATGAGGTATTGGAAAGGATGTTGGAGTGGCGTGGAGAAAGGGGTAAAGGCAAAGGAATGCGACAGGCAGACGCCTTCAAACGGATTTATTATAGAAGGTAAAACCAAATAACAAAGGAATAAAAATGAAACCTGTTATTAAAAATTACAGAGATCACTCGAACCCCATTTTAGGTAAGAGTGATGGAGTTCCCAATTATGTGATGCTCTATGTTCAGCATGCACCAGGAGAATCTTCACCTTTTCATATTCATCCATGGGAACATCAGGCTTTTATCACTGAAGGGTCTGGGGTATTGTTTTTTGGTGGCGAGGAATATCCTATAAAACAAGGGGATTGTGTTCATGTACCTGAGGATGTTGAGCATCAGTTTAGAAATACGGGGGATGTTCCGATGAATAGAGTTACCGTAAACCCAATAAAATCAGAAGAGTAGATTTATTTTAGGCCGACCCTGTGAATTATTTGAAGGAGTTCATTAAAAGTATTTTCAGCAAGTTGACCCGCAGGGTGCCTAACAATCGGATGATTTATTAACCCCCGATGATGGATACCTGCTTTTCGAATGGCAAGACCAATTCCTTCCTGTTGCTCAAATTGGATAAGGGGAAGATGATCATAGAATAACTTTTCGGCAAGATCAGAAGCCCCAGTTTTATGATGGTTACAAATTTGTACCAATACTTCAGGGTACGCAAATCCAGTCATAGCTCCTATAGAACCTCTTCTTAGCTCATCTAGAAGAAATACTCCGCCAAGCCCGCCAAAGATCCCTAACCTGTCTTGAATTTTATTACGGATAGCACTTATTTTCGTTGGAGTTGGTGGGTCTTCGAGTTTAAGGTATTTCACATTCGGGATTTCGTTCGCTACCTTGACTACAAAATCGACAGGCATTTCCACTCCCGATGTTTGCGGATAGTCTTGCATTACGATGGGGATGGAGATTTGTTCTGCTAGTTGGTAGTAATATCCGAATAAGGCATCCAAGTTGGCCTTTGGCATAGAAGGTGCTGAAACCATAACCGCCGCGGCCCCCATTTGTTCAGCCTCTTTACTTCTTTCTATCATTGCTTTTGTTCCGCTAGCTGAGGTTCCCATAGTTACAGGTAGATTGTCAGCAGCATCTATTATTATTTCTGCGATTTTTGTTCGCTCTTTATCGGATAGGCGTGCAGCTTCACCCATCACTCCCAAACCAACGACTCCAGTGCAGCCAGAGGATATTGCCTCAGCCACTAAATTAGGTATTGATTCATAGTCGACCTCTTCTTTTTGATCGAAGGGGGTCGCTAGCATCCAATGCATTCCGTAGAAAGAGTCGGGCATATGGTTCTCCTATTGGTAGTAAATTGCTCTTATACGATGATTCTCGCTGTCAGCTATGTAAGTTATCCCAGAGAGGTCCATCACTACACCATGAGGTCGGGCGAGTCCAGCCATGCTAGAAGAGCCGCCATCTCCCCCTGACCCTAAGATTCCCCCGGCGATGGTGTCGATAATGTTATTTTCTGTATAAATGATTCGGAGAGCGTGATTTTCTGTGTCTACTACCAATATATTTCCATCATTGTCACACCTTATGGCTTTGGGGCCATTGAGCAAGGCATATTTTGCATCCTCGCCGTCACCTGTGTAGCCTTTTTCTCCCGTTCCAGCGATAGTGCTGATGATTCCTTCTGTGTCTATTTTTCTGATTGTATTTCCTTCTCTTTCACAGATGTATATATTGCCAATTTTGTCAGTGCACACCGCCCTGGCACCAAATATGCCGGCTTTTACTGCTGGGCCTCCATCCCCTGTGTGTTCTTTCCTCCTGGTCCCAGCTACGGTGGAAAGGGTCCCAGTATTGGTATCAAATTTCCGTATTCTTTGATCCTGGACATCGGCTATCAATAAGTGGCCATCGTTGTCTATGGCACAGTCATTAGGTTCTATCATTGCTGATTTGGTTGCTGAAATACCATCCTCTCCCGAACCTGGTTTACCTGTACCAACGATAGTCCTTATTTCATTAGTAGACTTATCGATCACTCTTATAGATGGGTTGAATCTTTGGCATATGAAGACGTTTCCGGCTTTGTCTACTTGTATTGCATATATTTCATCTATTGTGGCGTGTTTGGCATCTTCTCCATCACCGGTGTGCCCCTGCGAACCGGTGCCAGCAAAATTTTCGATGATTCCAGAATCTAAATTTAGGCGCCGCACCCTGAAATTAAAACAATCGGCGATATATAGATATTTTCCAGTTGGATCAATGTCTACATGGAATGGATTATCCATTGTGGCCTCTTTGGCAGGGCCTCCGTCACCACTATATCCCTTCTCACTAGTGCCAACTATGCTTTTAATTACAGAGCGCATATTTTATTCCTTGAATATTCGCTATTTTTTCACCCAAATCATTCTATATCACCGGTAAAATACTGTAGGAAGAATGTGCAAATATTAATATAAGTAGTAAGTGTATGAATAAATTGTTGTTTTTTTTGATAGGTTTATTGTCTTTCTCGTTATTTGCTTGTGGTTCCGATTCAGAAATTGATTCGTCTGCAATATTAGAAATTGAGACTACCCCCATCGTTGAGACGATCTCTACAGCCAAACCTGCAATTACCCAACCATCCCCTATCACACCGATAGCTACCCAACCGATGGCTACTCAAATTGTTGTACCAACAAAGGTGCCTCAAACAAAGGTGCTTCAAAAATCCATAACCCAAGATAATAAAATTGGTTCTGGGGAGCCGGATTCAAAATCAGTGGTTGAAATCATTTCCCGTCTGAAAGAGGAGCTAAACAACGGGTATTCACACCATTCAATTTTGAACATGAATATGACGATTTCTTTTGACGATTACTTGGAAGATATGCCATTGCTAATGGAGGGAGATGTTCAAAATTCCCGTAATTTCAAAGGAGTCACTTCTTTTGAAGATAATAATCAAATCAAAACGATCGAAATGATCGTCTTTGATCAGGATACTTTTGCCAAATATCCTGATACCAAATATTGGATCCAGTTTCCAGAAGGCCAAACCCCTGTAACCCCCATATCGATAATTGAATTGCTAAAAAACAATTTTGTTCAAGGGGAACTCACTGGTATTGAAAAATCTGGTGGTGTCTCCTCCCGACATATTAGCAGTGAACTTGAGTCAAAGATTTTTGGTGAGTTGCTGCCAGTACTGGATGACTCCACAGGTATTTTGCAAGTCGATATGTGGGTTGAACCTGATAGCTCACAAATAGGTAGATTATTAATTAATGGATTGGCTATAGGGGGGCCTAGAGTTAAAGGCCCTGACGGACAAGAGGTAACGATTAAGGTTGATATTGAAATGTCATCGTGGGATTTTGGAAAAGTGGTTGAGTTATCTAAACCACTTTTACCAGGTACTCCAGAAACAATGATTTGGGATATGGCACCCAAAATTACGTTAGAGGAAGGAAGAGATTATTTTGCCACTATTGAGATATTTGAAGGAGGTGAAATAAAGATTGATCTTCTGGAAGAACTAGCTCCAGTAACAGTGAATAATTTTGTTTTTCTCTCCGAGCAGGGGTATTACGATTGGGTTACCTTTCATAGAGTAATCCCAGATTTTATGGCCCAAGGTGGTGATCCTTCTGGTACCGGTAGAGGAGGTCCTGGATATTATATCGATAATGAATTTCACCCTGATGCCAGACATGATTCTGCAGGGGCAGTGTCGATGGCGAATGCAGGTCTTTTGCCAGATGGACAAGGAACGAATGGAAGTCAATTCTTCATCACATTCAAAAAGACGCCTACTTTGGATGGAATAAATCCGGATGGAACTTTGAAGGATTGTAGCCAAGGTTCTTGTCATTCAGTATTTGGAAGAGTTGTAGAAGGCATGGATGTGTTAGGTAACATAATTCCCCGAGATCCTGCGACTGCTAATTTACCTGGTGATGTAATTCAGAGTATTAAAATTATTTCTGTCCCAAAATAATGTCTAACTAAGTTTCAGGAATTGTTCACCATAAGTAACCGTTTTTGTAAAAGTTGAGGTTCCCTTCACCTCATCAATTAAATTGATTGGGGTCATGATCTCTGTTGGATTATTAAGGTTAAGTCTCCAAAATCCAACGTCGTACCATTGTCCGTCTTTATATCCTGCGCTAGTCATTAAATAATCTTCGGTAAATCCAAAATGTTCATGAAGTGAAACACTCGGATTGTTTGGAAGGGCGATAACTCCGTAGGCCGAAGTGAAGCCTTGTAACTTCAGACATTCCAATAATGACGCGTAGAGAGCTTTACCAATCCCTAAACCGTGGGCTGCCTCTCTAACATACACTGTTGTTTCCACTATCCAATCGTAAGCGCTTCTGTCTCGGAATTTACTCCCGTAGGAATAACCCATTAATTCGTTTTCATGCTCACAAACGAGTGAAGTGTATGTTTTCGACACCTTTTTCATTCGCCTGTACATTTCAGTTCCGTCAGGAGGGGTCGTTTCAAAAGTTATTGGAGTATTTATTACATATGGATAATAAATGGCCGCCACCTGACGAGCGTCCCTTTTGGGATCTGCTAGTCGAATGACGGCCATTTTTAAGTAGGTATCTCTATTACAGAGCTATTCCTTTGGCACTTGCGGAGGAGCAGGGTTAGCCATGTCCATCCCTAGTGTTCCTGAGAACATCGCATCTATTTCTTCAACAGTCCATCTACCATTTTTTCTTAAGGTTCGTTCTTCAGTCGGGTTACTCATTAAAGAGATTTGTCCCCCCTGACAATGGAAGACGTGACCATTTACATCCTTGGCTTCATCTGAAGCCAGCCATGCCACCATAGGGGCAACATCTTCAGGCGCGCGGTTTAACTCCAAAGGAGTCACTGCAGAGTTCGCCTGAATTCCGCTTGAAGCTCTGATATCTCTGGCAGATTGAGGTACTGTTTGCGTCATCCTAGAATCTGCCCCAGGGGATATAGCATTGACCGTAACACCATACCTGCCTAGGTCACGTGCGATAGCTCTGGTAAATCCTGCTATCCCATCCTTTGCAGCTCCGTAATTTGCTTGACCGGAATTGCCGTACAAACCTGAAGTGGAGGAGAAATTAATTATTCTGCCACTGCGCTGTTGTCTGAACAGTATTGAAGCAGCTTTAGCTACAGTGAAGGTCCCTTTCAGGTGAACCGCAATAACTGCGTCCCATTCTTCCTCTGTCATGTTAAACAGCATTCGATCTCTAAGAATTCCAGCCACGGCTACAACGATGTCTATTTTACCGAAGTTGTCTAGGGCGGCTTTGATAATATTTTCACCACCATCCATCTCGGAGACAGAATCGTAGTTGGCTACAGCTTCACCGCCGGCTGCTTTAATTTCATTTACAACTTCGTCAGCCGGGGCGACAGAATCTCCGCTGCCATCTACGGCACCACCAAGGTCGTTCACTACTACCTTTGCGCCCTCTTCTGCGAGTAATAAGGCTATACCACGCCCGATACCGCGACCTGAACCAGTGACTACTGCTACTTTATCCTTAAGAAGGGTTCCCATCTTTCTTACTCCTGACTTTTTTACTCTTAAAACTTATCTGAACCATTAACACTATTTGGGTGCTTGTGGTGGTGATGGATTGACTAAGCCTTGTGTGAGATGCTGTGGAGCTAGTTCTCTAAGTTCCTCTACATCCCACCTTCCTTGTTTGAAAATGGTACGAACTCGTCGTGGCAGGGAAAGCTTAGTAATTGCTCCTCCATATACGAGGAAAGTCTGACCATTGATGCTAGCTGCCTGATCAGAGGCCAGATATGCTACGAATGGTGCGACATCCTCCGCTTCCATCTGAGATGGTGGTGGAGGTGCTTCCCTATCATCGGGCCGGTCAGCTCTTAATTGTCTAGCCGAATCAGGGACAGACTGAGTCATTCTAGTGTTTGCTCTTGGACAAATAGAATTTGCTGTTACTCCATATCGGCCTAGGTCTTTTGCAGCTACTTTGGTGAAACCTGCGATTCCAGATTTGGCAGCAGCATAGTTACCTTGTCCTGTATTCCCTATCAAACCAGATTCTGATGCGAACGTTATTATTCGACCACTTCTTTGCTGGCGATACAAGATTGAAGCATATTTGCAAACTGTGAAAGTGCCTTTTAAATGGACCCGAATAACATCATCCCATTCTTGTTCTGTCATATTGAAAATCATTCTGTCTCTCAATATTCCAGCTACCGTCACTACGATGTCTAATTTGTCATAGTTGTCCAAAGCAGACTTGACAATGGCCTCTCCCCCTTCCATTGTCGATATATCAGTGTAGTTTGGTGTGGCTTCTCCTCCCGCAGCTTTTATCTCTTCAACGACTTGTTCTGCTGGGGTATTTGAACTGCCTTCTCCGTCTAATGCAGCACCGATATCATTTACAATGACTTTGGCTCCTTCCGAAGCCAATTGTTTTGCTACTCCTGCCCCTATTCCTCTACCGGATCCTGTGACTATTGCAACTTTACCGTCTAGGTAATTCGCCATTTTTTCCTCCTGAGATTCGTTCGCCGGACAAAATTAACCTTGTCATTAGCGCGCACCGTCCATTGTGCCACAAGTGGACAGATATTGTCATAATTGGTTTAGTTTATTTATTCTGAACTAAAATGTTATTAGACACTGTAAATGAAATAAAGATTGGTACCACTGTGCATATCCTTTTATACAGGCCTGAAATTCCTTATAACACCGGTAATATAATTCGACTTTGTGCCAATGTTGGCGCTGAATTACACTTGATCCATCCGTTGGGATTTGAACTCACAGAATCCAAATTAAAGAGGGCGGCTTTGGATTATTCTGATTTAGCAGTAGTGACGGAGCATGAAAATTTGGAAGATTACAAAAAAATGCACCCTGATAGAATCTTTTATGCTACATCGGCGCGCTCCCGAAAATATTACAGTGAAATAGAATTTGGAAGTAAAGACACATACATATTCGGTCCAGAATCGTCAGGAATACCACCTGCAGTCCTAGATACAATTCCAAAAGAAAGACATCTGTTGATTCCTATGAAACCAGGAAACAGGAGCCTGAATATTGCAAATGCGGTTTCCATAATAGTCTATGAAGCGTGGAGACAGAATAATTTTGAAAATGCGGGCCCCCCTAGAACAATTTCCGTAGCAGAAAATTAAAATACTAAAAAGAGGAGTAGATTTATGGGACGCTCCAATTGGCATTATGATCACCCTCCGGCGTGTACTTGCGTTAAATGTGTTGAAGAAAGGCAAAAAGATGGTTCTGGCGGAATTTTTCAGATTATAAAAAGGTTGATATCTTTCAAAAAAAATAGGAGAAAAGTTTGAAGCGGATACGGCAAAGTCATATTGAAGAAATGATTGATCATGCAAAAGAACATGATCCTAATGAATGTTGTGGAATACTGGCGGGTGCCGGTGAGGACATAACTCATTTGTATCGGGTTAAAAACTCAACGCCAAGTCCATTTCGATATGTAATGGATCCAAAAGAACAACTAGAAGTTATGAAAAATGCTGACGATAACGGGCTTGAATTATTGTGCTTTTATCACTCGCATACTCATAGCCCAGCTTTTCCATCAGATACTGATATTAGGATGGCGGTCGAATCCGGTTGGGTTGATTTCGGGTATGCCCTGGTTTCATTGGAAGAAAAAGACAGGCCGAAAGTTAATTTTTTTATCATCGACTCTGAAGGAATCGTTATTCCGGAGGATTGTGAAGTGGTCTAATGTTATTGATTGTGTTGAGCTAGCATCACCGGACCTTCGCTGTGGGTGACAATACCGTTTTCTATCGCCATTGACATTTTCTTTCCAGGGTTCGGACTTCCAGGGGTTTCGCCTAAGGGAAATATTTCTACTTTTGCCTTGCCGGGGTATATTTCGAGTGTTCCCACGGTCCCCAGCCGCAATTCCTTATGCTGTGGGAATGTGATACTGCCAGAGTTGATTAGCAGCACCCCGTCTCTGTACTCCAGACGTTCTTGATGAGTGTGCCCAGAAATCATGATTTGTACCGGCTTTGGAAACATTTTTTGAAGGTCCTGGATGGGCCGAAATTGCCCTTCCAAACTATGAATCATTCCGATTGACCATTCCTCTATCTCAAGGACTTGAACCTCTTTCATTCGAGGATCAGGAATGGGATCATTATTGCCTGTAGAACAAATAACAGGAGCGAACTGTTCGCACCAATCAAGAACCATTGGTGAAGTTAAATCTCCACCATGAAGAATTAAATCTACACTAGAAAGAAATTCTCCTGGAAGATCACCTAATCCGTCCAAAGTTCTGACCCGTCCGGGTAGATGAGTGTCCGTTATTAATCCAATTAGCATCGGAAGAACTATAGTTTCGATTTGCTCAGTTATCAATAGGTTACAAGGGGGCATATTTTTTAAGTTTATCGAACCACTTGTATTTGAAGGCAAATACAAGTGTTAACAGTGTGTACTGACTCATTGAGAATATGATGGTAGGAACCATGTCGAGATTTTGATTTGTGGTGATGAAAAGAGAGGAACTTGGTATGGCTGAATCTTCCAATCCAACTATCAAATGTACCCATAAATTGTTGGCAATATGTATACCGACAGCTAACTCTATTCCACCGTCAATTAATGTTATTAATCCCATAAACATACCAACCAGAAAAACCGAAATGAGGTATGTTCCGACACCGTATGACCATGGTTCAGGATTCATTAGGTGCAAGAAAGCGAAAAGTAATGAAGTAATAATCAATATCAGTACACGTGACTTAAACAGCAGAGAAAACCCCTGTAATAGATATCCTCTAAAGAACGCTTCTTCCAAACCTGCCTGTATTGGGACAAATATCAAGGCGATTAAAGTAATTAGCAATAAATCAGGGATATCACCCCGGAGTTTTAATTCTGAAGAATCAGTTAGAAGTGTGGCTGCCAGGGGAATCACTGCGAACAAAAAAAAGATGCTCAGTCCAAACAAACTTCTTTTGTAATCGAATCGAATCCGTTCAGTTAACACTTTCAGAAGATTCTTATTGTGCAAAATTTTGAGGAAGAAATAAAAGCTTGCAGCACCAATTAGAAAAGCGGTATGCATTAAAAGAAAATTAGGTGCTTTGGAAGGACCTGTTATTACTAGTTCCTCAAGGCTACAACTATAACCAGCTACCCTTACGATCTTTAGAAGCCAACAAAACCCCACTAAAGGGAGCGAGCCAACTACTTGCCAAACTATGATGAATATAACTGTGAAAACTATCCATGTCCACCA
>VFFY01000120.1 GCA_009392675.1 SAR202 cluster bacterium
AAATCGGCGGATGAGGTTTTTGTACTGGTTTGGGATACATCGGAAGATCGCCAAAAGTCCAAAAATCACCTTGAATATTCGGAGAACCTTCCGTCCATAAAGCCTTTATTACATGTAGTGATTCTATAAAATGGCGCACCCTTTTGGAATCCGGACCATCCATCAATCGGTAATTTTTCGGGTTACCTCCAAGAGCATATCCCAAGATCAACCTCCCATTGGACATCTGGTCTAATGTAGCCAATTCTTTGGCCAGTAAAATCGGATTTCTAGTGGAGCCTATAAGCACAGCAACTCCTAGTTCCGCTACTGATGTCAACCCGGATATATAGCTAAGTAGGTTAATAGGCTCTAGGGAAGATATCTCTCCTATAATTTTTTCCTGTACCCATAGCCCTTGATATTCCAGGTCTTCCGCTGCGATCACAAATTCCTTTATGAGACCCATATCCACAGGGCCATCAATAAAGGACTGAGGAACGGAAATCCCACTTGGTATCAATTGATCTTTAAGCCCCATTTCAAACTCCAAGAAATTTATTCTAGCTTCCAATGGTTAGGAACTATGGGTGTTGCGTCTTTACCAAATAATTTATCTGTGATCCATTTCTCACAGAACATACCATCTTTATAACTGGATCGTTCAGAGGGGTGAACTGTAACTGCACCATTCATATTTTCTGTGAGGTTCCGCAGAGTTTTTTTGTCAAAAAGACCTCCGTCATAATCGGCCATAATGAGGGATTCAGCGGTTATAGCCGAACAATGAAATCTCAAATCATAATAACTAAGAATTTCCGATATTTGGCCTTTTCTTTCTGGGTTGTGCCGAAGATAATCATTAAACTCCTCAAGAGGGTATGAAGAAGTTCTGGAGGCCTGGTTAATTGTGTCATATAAAAATGAGGGAGTTGAAACTATATGAGTTACTGCACCATGTAGGGCGCCGGCCAGCAAAGCGTTGTCATTTCCCCAGGCGACAATTGCCGACTTATCAATCGCGGGGCATGTCAACAAAAAATCTAGACCTCTCAGAGTATCGGCGACTACACCCCTGTAAATATATGAAGACAAGGATTCTATTCCTTCAGTAAGCTGTCCCGGATACATAGCAACATAAGGACTATCAGCAGTTCTCATTCCACGGCAGGCCAGTGAAAAAGTAATGTATCTACTTCTTATTTGATTGGAAGTTCCCTGTGGGATTATTTCCAAAACACTGGCATTTTTAGGCACATAATAAATAACAGGAAAAGGGCCATCCCCTTTCGGAATACTCAGGTAGCCATATATCGTGTATGGGCCTATGCTTGAAATATGAATCCCGTATAGATCTGCAAAATCTGTTGAACGCATGGGAAGGGTTTCCGTCTCTGCAGCTATCGGCACCTCACTCAATTCTTTTCCTAAGGAGTACCAAAATTGGCCAAAATCTAATGGTCTGTTGTCATTCATTTGTTCTCTAACCTTTCAAATGCTTATCAAAAAACTGATCCATGATGCCTGAATGTACGTATCTTCCGGCCTCGTGTCCATGGCCTTCATATTCAAAAAGTTTTTTATCTTTACTTCCTATAGTCTCAAAAAGCGCATACCCTGTCTCAGGAGGGCACACGTTATCTTGCAATCCTAAGTTCACGATAATTGGGCAGTCAATTTGATCGGCAAACGATATACCATCAAAATAAGCCAGGGTGCTCTCAACTTCTTCTAATCTGTCAGGGTAGGTACGAAGATAGTCATTAATCTCTTGGTAGGGATAAGTGTCTGTTAACTCTATGGCGTCCATAAATCCACACAAATATGGAGCACCTGCGGAAGCAGCTTTGATTTCTTTCCTCATAGCTGATGTGGTGATGGCTAGGCCACCGCCTTGGCTACTACCAGCCACACCAATCCTCTCGCTATCCACTTCTCCTCTACTCAACAAAAAATCAATTCCTCGCCAAGCATCGGCATAAAAGCCCCGATAAGAGTATGTATTCTTATCTACTATCCGATGGGTTAGCAACCCGGGATACCCAGGATCAAATTGACTTCTACTCCTGACTTTCCCTCTGGGATTTACTGATAAACAAGCATATCCTTTGGCAGACCAATCTTTAGGAATTGGTGGGTCGCTTTGGTAACCAGGAACAAGCAAAATGGCCGGTAATCGATTAACTGGAGTATTAGGGACAGAGTACCAACCGGATATTCGCACATGATCTAAACTATCATAAAAGATTTGATATACAGTAACCTCACTATCGGACCTGAGCTCATCTTTTTCACACTCAACATTAAGTTCGATTGATGAAAGTTCATCTAGGACCAATCCCCAAAATTCGTTAAAGTCTTCTGGTTTGGTGACCCGACATCTATAATCTCTGTCCACTCCCATATTTTTACTCCTGCCAAATTCAGAAAAGGACGCAATACATCACATCGCAAGCCAAAGGATTTTACCTCAATGGTCAACTCAGTCAATCATCTGATATAAGGTAGCAAGTTGGTAAAGGATTATAGAATCAACCAGTGAAATAATGAGTAAAAAAAACCTAAAATCTTTATTGACTAAGAGTCCTGAAAAAACATATTGGTTGGCTTTGATACTAATACTATCCATCGCCTCGCTTTTGCGCTTTAATGGCATAAATTGGGACCAGGGCTTTGGTTTTACTCCCCACCCTGATGAACGGGCCATTTTGATGAAAGTTTGGGAAATCGAGTTCCCTTCACTTTCGAACCTTTCAGTATTATTTGACCCCTCAGCAAGCACCTGGAACCCTCATTGGTTTCCTTACGGAAGCCTACCGATTTATTTGTTAGAGATTTTTCAATCAATTTGGGGAATCTTCACAGGGTCTGAGGTATTTGATTCTAGAATTATGGCCAGGTCTCTTTCTACCTTGGCTGACCTTGGGACCATAGTGGGAACAGCACTTTTAGCAAAAATATGCTTTGGTAATCGAGTTAGCCTTCTGGCATCTTTACTCGTGTCGTTTTCTGTAATACACATTCAACTATCGAATTTTTTTGCTTTCGACACTTTTGTATCTCTTTTTGCTGTATGGACTCTATTTTTCCTATATCGAGTTGCCAAAAAAGGCAGGCTACGAGACTCCGTGTTAGCCGGAGTACTGATTGGATTAGGTTTAGCATCAAAGATAAGCTTTTTCCCAATTCTAGGTGTGTTCTTTTTCTCCCACCTGATAGGTTCCATTGCCTATTACT
>VFFY01000121.1 GCA_009392675.1 SAR202 cluster bacterium
AAGATGTCCCACAAGGCAATATCAATTCCACTAATTGCTGCCGTCGTTGCTCCTCTAGTACCGGTATAAGTAAAAAGCCTAAAGGTGCGAGTCCAAATTTCTTCAATTTTTGTTGGATCCCATCCTATTAGGAAATCCTTCAATTCCATGACATATTTTTGAATTGCCCGATTGCCGACACTACCTGGATAATTAGTGATTTCACCCCAACCGGTAATTCCTTCATCCGTATCAATCTGGACGAAGACAAATTCACGTTCGGTAGAGGATCTGGGTCTATCTTTTCCAGGTCGGTCATCCCAGTCCATTTTAATTAGATAACTTTTTACATCGGTAATTTTCATTTTCAATCCTTCTGTTGCCTTAAATAGGTCCTTTCCTATGGCCACCATCGTAGCTTAATCGTTAAAGGTATATCATGAATCGGTAATATTTAATGTGATAATGAATGCCTTTACCAAATTCTAACCCTAGTACTAACAAATTTATCAACTCTTTCCCCTTTTTTTATGGATGGGTCATTTTATTTGTAGCGGCTTTAGCTCATTTTGCTTCAGCACCAGGCCAGACATACGTTTCATCAATTTTTATTGATCCGATGATTGATGATCTCGGTTGGTCACGCACCACCTTTTCTGGCCTATACACAGGGGGGTCCATGGCAGCAGCAGTATTCATGATTGCTGTTGGGAAAATGCTAGATAAATATGGTGCGAGAAAAACTTTGTCGGTCTTATGTTTGATGATGTGTATGGCTACTATTTGGATGAGTGGAGTTGATTCTAGGTGGAAGTTGTTTCTTGGTTATGCCATGCTGCGAACTATTGGTCAAGGTTCCTTTGGACTAGTAGCCACCACTATGGTTTCGACTTGGTTTATCCGGATAAGAGGTCGCGCAACAGCGATATCGTCAATTGGGGGAGCCGCGAGTCTTGCAGTTTTCCCCTTTATAGTACATTTGTTAATCGAACGCTTTGATTGGCGAAGTACGTGGTTTATTTTAGGTATTGTCGTTCTGGTTGTTCTTTTTATTCCTGCTCTTACCCTTATTAGAAGGAGTCCGGAGGCAGTCGGACTTAAACCAGATGGGACTGATCATAAAGGTACAAAAAGTGGTGATGAATTAGGAAAAGAGGGAGCCGAAACCAACTTCACTTTGCTTGAAGCACTGAAGACAAGATCGTTGTGGATGTTGGTGTTTGGAAGCACTGCGATGCCGTTAATAATGACAGGTCTTATGTTTCATCATGTCTCTATTCTTGGTTCGAAAGGAATTTCACCGGGCTTGGCAGCTGTCACAATGGGGTTGTTTGGGCCCTTAGTATTTCTTGGAAGCCTAGGTTGCGGTTATCTCGCCGATAGAATTCCGAACAGATTTTTGCTAGCTGCAGGCCAGCTTATTCTCATAATGGCAATGCTTTGGACCATAATAATATCTGCACCATGGCAGGCAATAATTTATATAGTTTTGGCTTCAGTAAGCATGTCTTTAATGAGTACCCCTAATACGGTTATTTGGGCTAACTATTTTGGAAGGGCTTACCTGGGAAGTATCAGGGGATTTGCATCTACAGTTATGGTGGCTTTTTCGGCTATGGGTGCTTTACCATTTGGATTCATATATGACAGGACAGGATCATATAATGATGCGATCTATGTATTATTGATTCTGCCTGTAATAGCTGGAATAGCCTATATGCTGGCTTTGGAACCCAAAGTTAAACCCCAATTGTTCTTAAAAGTGCGTTGTTAGTTGCATCAATGAGGTAAAGGCTTTATCAAAGTTTTCTTCAAATAGTTTTTTGCTCCATACCCAATCCGTTTTTTCCGTGAGGTCATGAGTGTCAGAAACTACGAATAAACCGACAGCTGGAATCGTCAGGTATTTGCAGAGGGCAAAAACAGCAGACATTTCCATATCGACGCCTAGTATCCCGTCTTTTCTCCAGGTGAGTTCTGTTTCAATCGTTTGTCTATATGGCGCGTCGGTACTTACTGTTTTGCCTGCACGATATGGGAGATTATATTTAGCAAGATGTTTGGTAAGACTTTGTAACATATCGCAGTTCGGTGCGGCAGCTGCATCTGGAGGAAGATAGTGAAAAGATGTTCCCTCCTCCCTTTCACACAATGTTGGTAAAACTATATCCCCTACATGCAGAGAACTATCCACAGCACCACAGAGGCCTAGTACAAAAATTCGTTTTACTCCCCTTGAAACGGCTGTTTGGATCGCGCTTACTCCTATTGGAGCGCTTATGGCGCCTTCTATGGCGACCAGATCGCGGTTGCTGTGACTTTTATAGAGGATTGATTCCCCGCCGAAAAATTGAAGCAGATCTGAGTCTTGATAAAGCACATTAGTCTTAACGAAATTTTTCAAAAAGTTTTGCGAGAATATCACCAATAGATTTGGAGGTAAATCCAATGCTGTTTTATCTTGTAGTTCGGGTCTTATTACACATTGTGATTTATCTTCTGGATTAAACCATTTTTCTCTACTCATGTAAGATCAAATTTCATTTAAGGCCCAGGATTTCACTAAATGATGAGCAATCGCTATTTTCATGGGTACTTTTAGTACTTCGCTGTCATTTTCAAGGGCTGAGATGACATCTCTTCTATCAAACCATTTAACATCGGTCATTTCGTCCTCATCCATATTGATGTTTGTAGTAAC
>VFFY01000122.1 GCA_009392675.1 SAR202 cluster bacterium
AAAAATAACAGTCATTTTGAACTTCCGTAGGGCAGGTTTGGCGAGGCTGTATTGTCAGCACCTATGGGGCAATTTCTTGCGGTTTGATTACAAGTTTGAATGGGACAGATATCTGCAGGAAGAGTTCCCAGTCCAAGAATTGTCCCAAAATTTGAAGCCTGGTGATAAACGATAACCAAGTATCCCCTTTGTCGGTTTCTGTAGTATAGTCACCCTCTTTTTTCTATGTCAAACAAGGATCCTTTCAACACAATCGTATTTGATCTTGGTAGAATTGGTTAAGCACCTTAATTCAGGAGGTTGAATAACTTTGCGTTACTACCGATTAGTTAACTCCATAGGCGACGTGTGTTTATCAGTAGAAACAGGAGAAGGATTGTTAGAAAATCTAACTTCTGTGGAAGATGATGTCACAGACGTTTTAGACTTGATCAAGGCATCCTCTATCACCGGAGAATCAATAGACGACTTAGCAAGAAGAATATTGGATTCAGGGGATTCGGAACAAATATCACTGTCAGACATAATTCAGGAAAACCCTGACTTTGAGGGTGGCTGGACAATTGATAGGCCTTTTGACCCACCAGAAGTTTGGGCTGCGGGAGTTACATACAAAAACAGCGAAATGGAACGCCGCCGTGAAAGCGACACCCCTGATATATATTCGAAAGTTTATAACGCAGACAGACCTGAGATATTTTTTAAATCCACCTCTGAAAGATGCATGGGACCATTCGATAATGTGGGCATACGGTCTGATTCTTCATGGGACGCGCCAGAACCAGAATTAGCCTTTGTGATATATAAAGGCGAAATTGTCGGCTATACGATTGGCAACGACATGAGCAGCAGGTCTATCGAAGGAGAAAATCCACTCTACCTACCACAGGCAAAGATGTTTGATAGTAGTTGTTCTATAGGGCCTTGTTTTGCCACACCTGAGACTATTTCAAACCCTCAAGATCTCAGTGTAGATTGTGTGATAGTAAGGAATGGGGAAGAGGTATTTTCAGGGTCTACTTCCACGTCTGAAATGGCAAGAACTTGTCAGGAAATATGTGAGTGGGTAATTAAAAGTAATTTTGTGCCAGATATGACTACTGTTCTAACCGGTACATCAATAGTGCCGCCACCAGATTTCACTCTTCAAGAGGGGGATAGGGTAATAATATCGATAGAAAATTTGGGTGTGCTAGAAAACAATGTAATTGAAGTCTAGGCATCTAAATCGCTTTCATTTTGAGAATTTGTCTCGATTTTTTCCTCAAACGCTTTTTTGATGTCAGTAATCTTTACTTCGGTGTCAGATAGTCTTTTGTTTGCCTCTTCCGCTAATTTCATTCCATTCTCATAAACCTCTGAAGCTTTGTTTAAAGGTAACTTCCCGTTTTCCAAATCTGAAACGGATTTTTCCAACTCATCCATTATCTCTTCAAAAGATAAAGCGTCCAATTCATTTTCTAACATGGTACTCACAAGCCCTCCAAAGGCCCAATACTATAAAAGATTAAGTTGATGTTCCTCTGGGATTTCGACTCCCATATTTTCTCCGACTGTTTTGGCATC
Organism: SAR202 cluster bacterium; assembly: GCA_009392675.1. GTDB lineage: Bacteria > Chloroflexota > Dehalococcoidia > Lucifugimonadales > UBA826 > UBA11996. Next base: position 1,567 of record VFFY01000122.1, read on the forward strand.
AATAACACCATCGCTCACCGTGATTGATATATTTTCGCCACTACCTATCTCGTTGACACTATTTATGATTTTACCGTCCAAGGATTTTTGAAGCACGGAATACCCTCTCGCTATGGTTGTATGAGGAGCTAAAGCAGTCATTTTTTCCGCCAATCCTTTCAAGTACTCCTTGGTTAATTCGTTTTTGTGAATAACGTTTGAATTCGCTCTGGTTATCAAATCGTCAAGTCTTATTTTATAAGTCACGAGATCTGGCAATGCGCGATCAAGTTTGGTCACCGAATATTTCAATTCATTTCGCGCAATGTTGATACTAGTGGAGCAATACAAATGCATCTGAGATGTATAGTAATTTAGTTTACCCTTTAGTTCCTCTATATCTGGAACCGCCTGCTCTGCGGCAGCCGTTGGTGTAGATGCTCTCAAATCAGATACCAAATCTGCTATAGACCAGTCTGATTCGTGTCCTACCCCACTAATCACTGGAATAGCAGAAGCAAATATAGACCTAGCTACAATCTCTTCATTGAATGGCCATAGATCTTCCGGGGATCCTCCACCTCTGGCTACGATGATTGTATCTATCCCACCGACGTGATTTAGAGAGTTTATAGACTCTGCTATCAGCGGAGCGGCAGTGTTCCCCTGAACAGGGGTATGTGCCAATACCAGTTCTACTCTTGGAAATCTTCGAGCGATCGTCTGCTGAATATCCTGCCAGGCAGCAGCATCTTTAGAGGTAACGATCCCCATCACAGAGGGAAAAGTAGGAATAGGCCTTTTCCTACCTTGATCAAAAAGGCCTTCAGATTCCAACTTGTTTTTCATCTCTTCGAACCTGGCCTGGAGAATGCCATCTCCAGCAGGTTCTATCAGATTGGCTATAAGCTGCAATCGGCCACTTGGGCCATATACTGAGACTCTACCAAAAGCGAAAACCTCCGCACCTATTTCCAAATGCTCAACACCAATTCCACCTCTGAATAGGGCAGAATCCAACACTCCATCCTCATCCTTCAAGGTGAAATATGCATGTCCAGATGCGGACCTTGTGGCCCGGGAGACCTCTCCAATCACACATACATCACTTAAGATCGGGTCAACCCCGAAGAGGTTATTGAGGTGCAGTATGACTTGTGAAACACTTAAAGCAGGCATTCAGCTAAACCCTAGAGATATAATTTCCGGTCCTAGTATCTACCTTGATGAAATCACCTTGGTTTACAAAAAGAGGCACTTGAAGCTCAAATCCAGTTTCCAATGTAGCCAATTTAGTCGCCCCTTGTGCTGTGTCGCCTTTTACTCCCGGAGGTGAATCGTCGACTTTTAAATCTACTGTTGTAGGTAACTCAAGAGAAATAGGGTTATCTTCATAGAAGATTAATTCCACCTCAGTCTGTTCAATCATGAAATCTAGGGAATCAGCGATTTGTTCTCTACCCATGGGAAATTGATCAAATGTTTCATTGTCCATGAAATAATAAAAATCTCCATCCGGGTATATATATTGTGCTTTTCTCCTATCGACAGATGCAGGAGTGAAGCTAACGTCGTAACCTGAGAAGGTCTTGTCAACAGTCCGGCCGGATCTTAAGTTTTTGAACCTTATCCTCATCACCGGGGCCCTTTGCTGCATCTTACTTCTTTCATAACCCACAACTGAGTATGGCTCGCCGTCGAGCTCTATCGACATGCCTTTTTTTAATTCCCCGTATCCTATCGTCATTGTAATAACCCCTATACAAAATACATGTGGAGCAAAAGACTTATATAACTATTTCGGAGCGTTAGTTAACAAAGATACTTCAGCTTCCTCGAGCAATACCATATCCTCTATTCTAACTCCACCCCACCCAGGCAGGTAGATGCCAGGTTCCACAGTAAAAATCATACCTTCTTCCAAAATATGCTCGGAGGAAGGAACTACCATTGGCATCTCATGCACATTAAGACCAACACCATGGCCTAATCCATGTGAAAAGTTTTGCCCAAATCCATGGTTTGCTATTACCTCCCGGGCTACCAAGTCTAAATCTTTAGCAATCACACCCTGTCTCGCAGCTTCTATTGCAGTGATCTGAGCTTCCAGTACCACCTCGTATACACATCGAAATTTTTCATCTTCACCCTCAACCAAAATGGTTCGAGTTATATCGCTTCTATATCCATCCAGCAAAGCGCCCATGTCTATAACTAGCGGATCGCCTGCTTTAATAATTGTGCTTCCCGCCCTATGATGCGGTTTAGCAGAATTAGCACCTGTCGCTACTATAGTGTCAAAGGCGACACCATCAGCCCCATTTTCCCTCAAAAATTTTTCTATAACCCATGCTATTTCAAACTCAGATTTGCCAGGTTTTGATTCTTGGATGGCAAGTGTTACGGCATCGTCAGCAAGGGATGCAGCTCTCCGAATTAAATCTACCTCATCATTGTCTTTAACAGATCTGATTTTTTCTACCACTCCCTTGGAGGAAATCAAATTTACTCTAGGGTTCAGCAATTTTTCCATGCCTGTGAATTCAGAGTATGTTAAGTGATCTGATTCAAACGCGACATTAGTTAAGGAATAGAGTCTTGATACCTCCTCTATCGCACTGAACCCAGATGTCAAGGAAACTGTGATTTGATCACAAGTCTGTTCTCTACCTTGTTCTATATACCTAGAGTCAGTAAAAAGAAAATCATTATTTCCCGAAATCAATAGAAGCCCATTGCTTCCCGTGAATCCGCTCAAGTAACGAACATTTACCAAAGATGACACTAAAAAAGCATCCGCATTTAAAAAATTGCAAGCTTCCTTTATCTGCCCTCGCCTATCCTGATACTTAGATTGCATTTTCGAGATGATTGATCAGCAGTTCGATAGCATACAAATATCCAGAAATCCCAAACCCGGCCACTTGTCCGATAGCCACAGATTCCACCACAGAAGTTCTCCTATACTTTTCCCGCTGATGTATGTTGGATATATGTATTTCCACTATGGGGGTTTTTGCATCTATCAATGAATCCTTGAGAGCCAATCCATAATGGGTCAAAGCTCCGGCATTAATCACAATACCATCTGAAGTAGGCGCTTCCTTTTGGATAAAACTAATCAATTCGCCTTCTGAGTTGCTTTGGGAAAAATTCGTTTCGACGCCGAGGTCCTTGGAAAATTTCTCAATAGCTATGATGACGTCACTAAATGATTCAGAGCCGTAATGAGATTCATCCCTTTTCCCTAAGTTATTGAGATTGGGTCCATTGACAACCAATATTCTCACTTATATTTTCTCCTCCAATTCCTTTGCCATAGGATGTGCATCCAAATAGCTTTCCCTTGCTTCTACACCTGTCACATGGGTATATATTTGGGTTGTTGCAGGGCTGGAATGTCCTAGTAAATCTTGGACAACCCTGAGATCTGCTCCCCCATTTACTAGATGAGTTGCAAATGAATGTCTCAAGGTGTGAGTGTGAACCTTATTTCCTAAACCGGCCAGCCGCGCATATTTTTTTACCAAATTCTGTATGGACCTAATGCTAAGCCTAGACCCTTGTTTACTTAAGAATAATGAGTCGCTTTTTTCGAAGTCTTTAATCTTCGGCCTGTCCATATTTATGTATCTTTGAAGAGCAGATTTGGCAGCAGCCCCGAGCAATGTCAACCTCTCCTTATCACCTTTACCGATCACTTTAACGGTCTTCGAATCAAAATCCACATTGCCTATATTCAGTCCGTGGACCTCTCTTACCCGCATGCCTGAAGCATAAACCAATTCTAAAAGAGATATGTCTCTGCTTCTCAGTGTTTCAGAATATGTTCCCAATTTAGGTGCATCAATTAGCCTCACAACCTCATCGTTGGTCAAGAATCGAGGTAATTTCACTTCCTTTTTCATGGTAGAGCGCCTAGGAATAGGGTCTACCGACAACACACCTTCTGTTACCAGCCACCTATAAAATCCTCTAAGTACGGAGAGTTTCCTGGAGATACTAGACCTTTGATAATTTTTATCGGTCAAAAAAACCAAAAACCCCCTCACGGTCCTACGGTCAACGTTTCTTAAATCACCGACTTCTTTCATCTCCAGAAAATTCATAAATGTGTCCAAATCTTGAGCATAAGTTCTGACTGTCGCATCAGACAAGCCCCGGTAGCCTACTATATGCTTTAAATAGGCCTCAATATATGAATTCATGTCTTTCTCAGTTGGTTCATATCCCATAAAAATAGGATATTAACGTCTCTAGAGATTTACCAGCAGTTAAGACACTAATTATTCGCTGTACTGGATTAGCTGGCTAATCCAGCCTTAACACTCTCTGGCTCTTCCTCAAATTCTGTAATAGACCCACGAAATCCACATTCTTTCGACGGGCACCTAACGTTATCTCTACCTGACGGTAGCAATATTCCATCACAATCAGGACACGGATTGCTAATTGGTTTGGTATTTACAGCGAAAGTACAATCTGGGTAGTTGGTACAACCGAAGAAAATTCCTCTCTTGCTTTTACGTTCTGCTAGCTCTCCTACATTACATTCGCGGCATTTTATCCCTATAGTCAAAGGCTTGGTATTTTTGCAATCTGGAAACCCTGAGCAAGCGATAAACCTGCCGTTTCTGCCCCCTCGTATAACCATGGGCCGTTCACATTTTTCGCATACCTCGTCACTCTCTTCATCGATCTTTTCTCTTGGGACCCTAACAGCCTCGACTTTAGCTGTCTCAATCGCTTCGTCAAACGGTCCATAAAATTCTTGCAGCATAGGGTTCCATTGCATTAATCCTTCTGCTATATCATCAAGCTGCTTTTCCATGCCCGCTGTAAACCCAACATCCACAATATTTTCAAAATGCTCCTTTAAAAACTCAGTCACTGCAATTCCTAATTTAGTGGGAGTGAAACGGCCGCGATCTCGACGAACATAGTCTCTTTCCTGAATAGTACCTATTATCGAAGCATAGGTGCTTGGCCGACCAATTCCTTCACTCTCCATGTTCCTTATTAAAGATGCTTCAGTGAACTTAGGAGGCGGTTCTGTAAAATGCTGGTCTTTGGTAAGTTCATTGCAGTGCATTTCCTGACCGTTGGAAAGGATTGGAAGCCCTTTTTCTTCCTCTTCGGCTTCATCGTCCTTACCCTCTGTATAAAGGATTCTAAAACCGTCGAATTTCAAGACAGATCCAGTGGACCTGAACGTATAAGTTTTTGCTGAGAACACGCTTTTCGTATCAAAATCGACGATAGTCCTGTCATATACTGCCTCGGCCATCTGGCTTGCTACCAAACGTTTCCATATAAGATCGTACAAACGATATTGGTCTCTATCTAATTTATTCCGTAATGTCTCCGGAGTTCTCAACACTGAAGTTGGTCTTATAGCTTCATGGGCTTCCTGGGCACCCCGGACCCTTTTTGAAAAAGACCTGGGTTTTTCAAGAGCATAGTCTGAACCATACTTGTCATTTATATATTCACTTGCCTCAGTGAGTGCTATCGCTGAAACATTAGTGGAGTCAGTTCGCATGTAGGTTATCAACCCCTCAACACCTTCGGAGCCCATGTCAATCCCTTCATAGAGTTGCTGGGCAAGTATCATGGTCCTAGAAGCAGAAAACCTCAATCTTCGGGAGGCTTCCTGCTGCAAAGTACTCGTGATAAAAGGAGCGGAAGGTCTTCGTTTACTTTCCTTGGTTATATAACTTTGAACTACAAATCCAGAGCCTTTCAAATCCTCAAGTATTAATGCAGCGTCGTTTCCATTGGTTATTTCGGGTTTTTTCTTGGAACCCTCTATCGAGACCAAAGAAGCTTCCAGCAAGTTTTCTTTAGGTTTTACTCCCAGCAAGGCATCTATAGTCCAATATTCGACCGGCATGAATGCTTCTATTTCCTTCTGGCGGTCAACAACCATTCGCAAAGCGACAGACTGAACGCGTCCGGCAGAGGTACCTTTCTTTACCTTGCTCCACAACACTGGGCTCAACGTGTACCCAACCAGCCTGTCCAATATCCGTCTAGCTTGCTGAGCGTCTACCAAATCCACATCAATATCTCTTGTGTTCGCAAAGGCCTCTTCAATCGCTGGCTTGGTTATCTCATGGAAAACAACTCTTCGAGTTTTATCAATGTCGATATTTGCCGCCTCAACGAGATGCCAAGAAATAGCTTCACCTTCCCGATCCGGGTCTGTTGCCAGGTAAACCAACCTGGCACTCGCTGCAGCCTTTTTTAATTCCGCAACTATTTTTCTTTTATCAGTCGATATCGTATAGGTAGGAACAAATCCATCCTCACTGATTTCTACTCCCAGTTTCTTCCTAGGCAAATCTCTGACATGCCCCATAGAAGCTTTTACGTCATAATTCTTTCCGAGAAATCTACCGACTGTTCGAGCCTTTGCCGGAGATTCCACAATAACAAGGTCTTTAGCCATTATCTATAGTCACCAAACATATGAATTAATAAAACAAAATTTTTAGAGAGCCTTCCAAGGCAGGCCACAATAACACTTTACCAAAATACTCCATCACTAATACCGCCTATAGGTTCATCAAGCAACCATTCAAATTACCCGGAACCGGCATTCGTGGCGGAGAGAGTGGGATTCGAACCCACGGTTCCCCTTGTGAGGGAACACGCGATTTCCAGTCGCGCCTATTCGGCCACTCTAGCATCTCTCCATATTGACCGTTCCGGTCCCCCTACGGCGGAGAGAGTGGGATTCGAACCCACGATGAGATTACTCCCATACTGGTTTTCGAGACCAGCGCCTTAGTCCGCTCGGCCATCTCTCCCAACCCTGACAAACGAGTATACCAGTCGATTTAAGGCAATTGAAATTTTAATCGGTTTCTAAAACATTCTAAAACAGGAAAGGGATTCCGAAACTAACTGCCATCACCTTCCGCATATCCCACCAGTCCACCATTTTTCGCCTGTAAAGTCTTATTCTTACAAACCCGAAGAACCCAACGTTACAGTTTAGTGAGTCTAGACATCCTTTGGAGAAAAAATAGAGCCTTTTTTAGATAAAGGCGGTCTCCTATTCAAGGCGGAAGCTATCATTCTCGAACCTACAATGCTTATGGCTGCTGCCCCAATTATACCAATCGGTAAACCTTTCAAAAAAGTTCTGCGTGAAAAAGATTTTTTTCGTTGAGATGCCTGGTCCATATAACCACCTTAAAACAATTTACTGAATTTCCATTCAAATTATAAGGATACCAATCTAATGGATCAAGAAGAAATCCTAAATCCTAAATTGTAATCGATTCGTACTTTATCCTCTTTTCAAGAACAATTTCTTCTTCTACTAAGTCAACATATACATGGTCTCCGTTACCGAATTCGCCTTTTATCAGGGCAGTTGACAGAGGATTTTCGATATTTTTTCTAATGCTACGCCTAAGGGGTCTGGCACCATATTCTCTGTCAAATCCGTCGGACGCAATCCAAGATTTAGCGGCCTCGGACAACTCTAGATCAATATCATGTTCCACGAGTTTTTTCCTTAGATTTTCTATCATGATATCCACTATCTGGCGTTGATCTTCTTCCGAAATAGGTTGGAATATCAAAATTTCATCGACCCTGTTCAAGAATTCTGGTCTGAATGATTTTTTTAGCGCGTTTTCTATTGAAATTCTTAATTTTTCGCTATCTTTTGAGGTATCCATATCTCTCAAAAAACCTAACGGCTCAGAAGTGCTAATCGACGACCCTAAGTT
>VFFY01000123.1 GCA_009392675.1 SAR202 cluster bacterium
GCTTTACCCATGGCTCCAAATACGGGCAAATCCATTTCTTGGTTATTGGAGACGGATTCCCAGTACCTGTTTGCGGTCATGGTGGCTACGACCACCTCACTGCTCCTGACATCGTTGATGGCATTTATAGCCTCAATTGCCGAAATCATGTCACTTCCTTTTTCAGTTTTAATCGTGGCCATTCTATAGTTGCGAGTCAGATCAATACAATAGAATCAAATAATAGGACCTCTATATTGCATCTCTTCCGGTAGTTGGTCGGTTATACCTAGCGCTAACAATATCCTCTGGGCTGTAAAATTTGCCACTTCTTCAAGCGTTGTTATAGGCAGATAATAGGGAGGGTCCGAAGGTAGAATAGTCACACCCAAAGTGGCTAGGTATTTCATGTTACCCAGATGTATCGCATTAAGCGGAGACTCTCGTGGAACCATTGTTAAAGGTCTCCTCTCTTTTAAACAAACGTCGGCGGCTCTTCTTATTAAATTGTCTGATAGTCCTTTTGCCACTGCAGAAATTGTTGCCATACTAGATGGGACTATGGCCATTCCAGCAGTTGGGTAAGTTCCACTTGCTATAGGCGCTTTAAAATCCCCTATAGCGAAATGTTCAAAATTATTATCGTATGACCATTCTTCTACACTTTCTCCATAAGACATACTCATCTCGTGCTGCCATACCATCCTTGCTGGGTTTGAGGCGATCAGCGATACGCCTACATTCTTGTTTAGCAAGGCGTCAACTGTTTTGGCAGCCAAAAGGGATCCACTAGCGCCAGATATACCTACTACAATCCGTGACCGGTTTTTTTTCATTTTCACACCATTAGTGCTGTAATTGTACCTAACAACATTGAACAAGATACAAAAGCGTTGATTCTCATGAAGCCCATTCCCATTCTTGATAAATCACTAGGTGTTACTAGTCGATATTTGTAGACAAGAAAAATTGCGCTTAATCCGCAACCACTGTAATAAAATAACCCTAGCTCCATCCATACACCTAGTATTATTAGGCACAACACAGCCAATATATCCATGCACCGTGCAATTTTAAAGGCTTTAGTGATTCCAAAACGAGATGCGACTGAATGTAATTTTTCCTTTTCCTGAAAAGAAACATCTTGTGTATGGTAGATGATGTCGAAACTTCCAGCCCAAAGAGCTACTGAAGTAGAAAGCAAAACAGGCTGCCATTCTAGTTTGCCCACCATACCGATCCAAGCTGCTGATGGGGCTATGGCGAGAGCCCAGCCAAGCAGCATATTAGCCAACCAAGTAACTCTCTTGGTAAATGGGTATACCACAAGGTATATGAGAGCAAGTGGGGCCAAAATCAGTGCTAAAGTGTTGAGCATGTAAGCACATAGTATAAAAATGAATGACGAAATTACCCCAGGGACTAACAAATCAGTAACAGAAAGAACCCCTCGTGGGAGATGTCTTTGGGATGACCGAGGATTTTTTGAGTCTATGTGTCTGTCTATAACTCTGTTGGCAATCATACCCACGGTTCTAGCTGACACCATTGCAAGAGTTATCCAAAAAAAGCTTTCAAAATCTGGCATGCCCTTAATCGCAAGGAGCATCCCTATGTAGGCAAAAGGGAGTGCAAAAATTGATTCTTGAAATTTTATTGCATCAAAGAAATTGGGTATTTTCGGCCAAATACTGTTAAAGGGCATGAGTGTCAAAAACCGTATTCTGACCAACGATCAGTGACTAATAATTTTATCTCCTCTGACATTACTACATCCGGAGGCCAAACTCTTTTCCTTCCATCGAGAGCTGTCTTTTTTGTAGCATCGATTCCAAGCTTACTCCCGTATTTCGGGGTTGGGCTTGCATGATCTAAGTCATCAACAGGTCCTTCGGTGATAACTATGTCTGTATCTGGATTAATATTGCTAGTAACCCGCCACGCAACTTCAGATAGATTTTGGACATTAACTGTGTCGTCCACAATTATTATCCCCTTTGCCAACATCATCAATCCCAATCCCCAAATCGCATTCATGACCTTTCTCGTGTGTCCGGGATATTCTTTTTTCATTGAAACGATAACTAAATTATGGAAAACACCTTCTGCTGGCATATTAATATCCACCACCTCCGGCAAAGTTAATTGGAGTGCAGGGAGCATCAATCTCTCCACAGCTTTTCCCATAAAGAAATCTTCAGATGGTGGCCTTCCTACCACAGTGGCTGGGTATATGGGTTGCCTCCTGTGTGTTAAAGCAGTTAAATGGAAAACCGGATAATCATCTTCAAGAGAATAGTATCCAGTGTGATCACCGAATGGGCCCTCTTCTTTCAATTCTCCAGGGATTACGTATCCTTCCAACACGGCTTCTGAATGGGCGGGCACTTCGAGGTCAACTGTTTTACATTTGACCATTTCGACAGGTGAGTTTCTTAATACCCCTGATACTGCTATCTCGTCCATGTCAGGAGGTAACGGCAGGGCCCCTGTCCACATGGTGACAGGGTCCGAACCCAACGCAATGGCAACCTCCATCTTTGGTAACTTCTGCAGCTCTCCCGACCTGTAGTGGCTTGCTCCAACTTTATGGGACTGCCAATGCATTCCCGCAGTGTGAGAATCATAAATTTGCATACGGTAAGTACCCACATTTCTTTTTCCCGAGCTAGGGTCTTTAGAAATAACCAGTGGTAGGGTTATATATCTGCCACCGTCCATAGGCCAGCAGGTCAGATGGGGCAAGTAATTTAAATCAGCATCTTGCCCCGTCTTTATTATTTCCTGACAGGGAGCGGATGAAATTCTTTTGGGCTGCGTCCGAGCCAGGCTTGCCATGTCTTTGAGTGTTTTTAGTTTGCCTAACATTGACTCGGGAGGTGTTTTCAAGATTCCGAGAATATCACGTACTTTTTGAGTTAAATCATCAGTGTTTTCTACACCCAAAGCCCAAGCCATTCGTTGATGTGTACCAAATAGGTTTGTTACAACAGGTACCGTGAATCCTTCCACATTACGGAAGTACAGAACAGGGCCTCCGGATTTAACTGCCCTATCAGTTACTTCACTTATTTCTAAATCTCGACTCACACGGGCATCAATATATTGAACTTGGTTTTTAGAATCCAAAAAACTAATGAATTCTCTCAAATCTTTGTAGCTCATTTCCTTATAACCTAGTTCTATTATTGCGAAGTTTTGTTGAAGATAAATCCATTCTGAATTGTGATTCGGGTATAGCTTTAAACATGGAAATAAATGCTTCAGGGATCACCATGTCAAATATAGTTTTAAATTCGCTATTTTGGAGGCGCCCTGCCACCAGAAAATTGCATTTTGTATCCTTTATCTTCTGCAAGGATGAGTACATATTTTGAACATTATTGTCATAGTATTTGGGGTCCACCAATCGTAGAGCAGTATCGTTACCTATAATGAAAGTTGAATTTGGGAATATACCGGATTTTTCGGCAAATAATGGGGCACAAGTTAGAATCACCGTTTCTGACTTTTCAAATTGAGATACCCTCTTCTTTATCTCGTCCGATCGAAGTGGGGGCTTATCCACATTAGTGATAGATATTTCGAAGGCTATGGGAGCTCCTAAAATATCAGATGCGAGTTTTGATAGCTCTATGTGCCCTTGGTGTATTGGATTAAATGATCCAGACAAGATCCCACCTTTGAAACTTTTATCTAATCCCACTAAACTAGAACCAGCGGAAGTTATAGAACTAATATGCCCATTCACTAAGGAATCAAGATCAGAAGAGAATTCCGTTTCATCTATAGAAACAGATTCCAACTCGTTTATTTCCACATTTAATACGCTGTTACCCAGTAATTTCTCTTCAATATATTGCACGATTAGTGAACTCACAAGTTCCTCCTCTTCAACCCTGCTTCTTCCCCCTTTTTTAAGAATTAGGTGAGCAACATACTTTAATCTGGGGCCCCATAATCCAATAAACGCCTGATTATCACCTTTTCTTTTTCGGTTTGTCGATATTGCCCCCGTACATGAAACTCCAATAATGTCCATCTCGTTATTCACGTATTGAGTTCCTCGAATATATGCGGCCTTTGCCATCGACAACGCTGTTGTTTTAGACACGTATTGCCCGGGTACTTCTCCAATGTAGCGATTGAGAGATTCATTGGAATATGGAATTGTAGCTTCAAGCAAAGTTTTCGATGCGCCAGGAACACTTAATAACCAATTAATTGATTGGGAGCCGACCCCAGAGACAGACATGACTAGCTTTGTCTTAGATTTGTGTATTCGTGTAATGGAATATTCTAGGTTGGAATTCATATATCTAGTGCACCTAACCTGTGAGACATTCATGTGCTGGTATTGAACGACCGCCATTGCACAAATGGCTTTGTGATGCCCAAGTTTTACAACACAGACATATTCGTATGTATATAAAAATCTCCCAAGATGCCTATTAAAGGAGATTCACCATTTTATCACGGAGGACGATTCTCACTCCAGAAAGCAGGCCGGCACTAACCATTATGAATATTATGGAGGACCAATCGACCCCTATATTTGGCTCACAGCATTGAATTACTAACCCTAGGGAAGTTCCCGCGGCCGGTGGGTGTTCAGTGTTGGTAACCACCATTAAAAATATACCAATCCCGACGGATAGGGCTGCAGCCACATCAAGGAAATAACGGTTTTCCAATACCATTTGGATCAAGGGAGGAGATTGAAGGATCAGGGCGATTAGTGTTCCTATAAAGGCTGCTAAGAGGTGCCCTCCAATTACTTTGCGAGGCGTTGCAGCCACACTGTTTGGAACTACAAATATCGTAAATGCGGAGGAGGCAATCCCAACCACTATCGCGGTTTTTAAAGTATCTCCAATTAGTAATATAAGTATCAGTGATACCGAGGCCAGGCAGCACTGTAAAAAATAATGATTCCACCGGGAATGAATGTATTGGTCTAATATGTGCGGCAGGAATCCGTGAGGAGAAATTAGGTGGGGTAGGTGAATGTCAGGGTGTGGCATGTGAAAGCCTTTTGGTGCTCTCAATTGTTTTTACCCCCGATATTTCCCGTTGTTTGAGATGGTCTTTCAAGGATATCGGTGTTTTTAAGGTCTGAATAGCCAAATTGGCGCTACATCCTACTCAATTAGGGGAATACAGAACCCTTCCAA
>VFFY01000124.1 GCA_009392675.1 SAR202 cluster bacterium
TCACCTCCCGAACCACTTGTTATTCGTATTAATACACTATCAATCATGGATTTGCTTTATTTCCTTGTAGATAATAAAAATAATAATAAGGCTGTGTAAATAGTGGATATTAGTACCTGTTAGTCAGTGGATATGATTAGATTTTACCATGATAGATTGTGGATGATCGGAGGATGAATAGAAAAAGTTGTTAATAGTATCAACGGTTCATGTGGAGTGTGGATATCAAGGGTGTTTTTTCCCCTGCTTGCCCTCTTGTTATTAATAAAATAGTCATATAATTGCACAGGCTTTCCACAGGTTCTGTGGAAACTTTTTTGGATACCAGTAGATTTATATTGTTGAGGAGATAAATGGAAGAGATGGCACCTTACATTAAAAACAAAACAGTCGTAAGCGAAATGTTCAGCGAGTCTAACCTTTTTCAGTCCTATTTAGATGTTGAAGCAGCCCTGGCAAGAGCCCAGGCAAGCCAAGGAATTATTCCTGCTAAAGCTGCCGAGATAATATCGGAAAAGGCCAAGCTTGAGTTCTTGAAGCTACAAAATGTTTACGATGGGTTAGATAAGACAGGACACCCATTGGTTCCTTTAATTTGGGAGCTAGACCGGATATGTGGTGAGGAGGCCGGTGGGTATATACACTGGGGGGCCACAACTCAAAATATAACTCAGACAGGAAAACTTTTATTAATTAAAAAGTGCCATAACAGCTACCTAGAAGACCTAGGTAGTTTGCTTCATATACTTGGACAACTGGCTGAGACAACGAAAGATTACGCGATGCCAGGAAGAACACATGGCCAACATGCTGTGCCGGCCACTTTTGGTTACAAAGTCGCTGTATGGATAGATGAGTTGATGCGACATGTGGACCGTTTGCAAGGAAGCGAGGAGCGTGTTTTTGTGGCAATGCTTGGAGGAGGTGCGGGAACTATGGCTTCTGTAGGTCTTGAAGGGCTTGAAACCCAAAGACTGATAGGGAAAGAACTTGGATTAGGATCCATGACGATGCCCTCTAGAGTCATAGGAGATCATCTGACGGAATACATCACTATTCTTGCCATGCTCGCGGCTACCTCTACCAAAATGGCGCGAGAAATATATACCATGATGAAACAGGAGTTTGGTGAAGTGGAAGAGCCTGTTCCTTTAGGCGCTGTTGGCTCCTCAACTATGCCTCAGAAGAGAAACCCTCGATTATGTCAAGATGTAGTCGCGTGGGCGTCTGAAATCAGGACATTTGTGCCAATGTCTCTAGAAGCGATGCAAACTGAGCACGAAGCGGATAAAACCACCAGCATGATGATAAATTCAGCTATTGACAGGACATGCGTACTAATGGGGCAGATCACAAAAGGTCTCGTTGAAATATTCTCAGGCCTAAAGGTCTTTCCAGACAGGATGAGACAAAACCTTGATCTTAGTGGAGGTTTAATACTTTCAGAGAGAATCATGCTAGAGCTTGGTAGGAAAATGGGTCGACAAAAAGCGCATGATGTAGTCTATGAGGCAGCCCAAAGATCCGTCAATGAAAGGAGGCCGTTTTCTCAGACCTTGCAGGAGGAACCAGAAGTGGCCAGCCAGTTAACCAGGGAGGAAATACTAAGGCTATTGGACCCAGAAGAATATACAGGTCTGTGTTCCTATTTTGCAGAGGAGTTTGCATTAAAAGCTGAGCAAAAAAGCAAGGAATTAATCGATAAATAGCACACTATATCTTTATTGGTAAAATCTTAGGGATAGCACCTGTCTCTCTTAAGCGATCAATCTCTTCTGTCGTCAATCCTAGTTCTTCTAATATAGGCACGGTATCCCCCCCAAAAATAGGGGGAGTAACATCTTGCAAAGGAGTCTCAGACATAATAACGGGATTTCCCGCCCAAGATGTGTTGCCCCATGAGGAATTTAGTTCCATCGAATTCGCATAATCATTATCTTTGATAAGACCTCGCTCATGATTGAATTCATCACTATGTATTTCAGCAGCTGTTGTATTTTTCACCAAAGGAATTCCAATTGAGCTCATGGTCTTAATCCAATATGTGGTGGAATTAGCCGCAAAGATCTTTTCAAAGGCTTCACGTAAAAGGAGATCATTTTTTGACCTTAAATCATCAGATAAAAACTCTTCCTGTAACCCAAGGTTTGAAAACGCCTCTATCCCGCAAAGTGTTTCCCATTCCTTGTTAGAAGAAATACTCAAAAAAACCCAGCTGTCTGAGGACTCGTACAACCCAGTTAGCGCATTTAAACCGCGAACCCCTGGTCCACCGATATCATTCCTCACGTAATTTTGGTGCGTGACATGATACTGGCCAGAAATTGTGGCCGAGGTATAAGACAAAGCTGCCTCAACCTGCTGGCCCCGCCCAGTTTTTTCTCTTTCTAGAAGGGCCATCATTATCCCGTATGCTGCGGCAATACCAGTTCCGTAGTCATTTAAAGTAAATGTGGCCGGCCTCGGTTGCCCTTTGCCGCCGCTATTGCGTAGCTGAACCCCTGTGGCTGCCTGGGCGTTTTGCTCGAAGCCCGGTCTAAATTCCCAAGGGCCCGATCTCCCGAAACAGTTAATAGATGCGTAGACAAGGTTAGGGTTCCTAGCCTTGAGTTGTTGGTAGCCTATCCCCAACCGATCAGTTACCCCCTTTCTAAAGCCTTCTAAAATGACGTCAGCTGAATCAACTAATTTGAGAAATGTTTCTAATCCGTCTGGGTTCACGATGTTTAAAGAAATACTCCGTTTGCCTCTACCAACGTCGAACCAAGGAGTCAATTGAGGCGGACGATGTTCGGGGTCAATTTTTATTACCTCGGCACCATATTGTGCGAGAGTTTTTCCACAGGTTGGCCCAGCTAACACAATGCATAAATCCAAAACTCGGATTCCGTCTAGAGGTAGCTTAGTCACCGATTCACCTCAGGCGGCGGCTTTTCGATTTGTGAAGCACGGGCAGAGGCTAAGTTTCCATGATCATGGTTATAAAGACGGACAATTTTTCCTGCCTGTTTCATTTTCCCGAAAATCGGATCGTCAATAGTAATAGTGGCCCCTGAGATCACAGACTGTTCAGAATCCAGCCATTCGTCTATAGTCCGGCACATTGTTCCTGGAATTCCCAATTCGTCCATGATGTTTTCCCACTCTAAGGCGGTTTTATTTTGCCAAACCTCGGTAAATCGGTTGACCCAAAGATTCAGGCCTGTTTCGTCAGACAGTAGACCGGTTGTATCAGTCAGCTGTTCTAACCATTCAATATGATCGATACTCTCTAGAAA
>VFFY01000125.1 GCA_009392675.1 SAR202 cluster bacterium
AATAAAGGCTTTATGGACAGAAGATTCCCCGAGTATTCAAGGTGATTTTTGGACTTTTGACGATCTTCCGATGTATCCCAAACCAGTACAAAAACCTCATCCGCCGATATGGTTTGGTGGTCGTCATCCTGCTGCCTTGAAAAGATCTGCTAGGTATGCAGATGGTTGGATGGGGGCGGGTTCAACGACATCTGGCCAATTTATAGAACATGTAAAAATTATTAGGAGTGAGTTGAATCGTCTTAATAGATCAAGTGACGATTTCAAAATCTCTAAAAGGGTTTATGTTGCGATAGATGATAATAAATCCAGAGCTGAAGATAGGCTGAGGACTTGGTTTAAAGCGAATTATGGGAACTCAGACTTGGGGTCACAAGTATCTGTCTGGGGACCTAGTGATGAAATTGTTCCTGAACTACAGCACCTAATTGATTCAGGTGCTGGGATGTTGATGTTCAATCCTGTATTTGACCATATGTTTCATGTGGAAATCCTGAAAAAAGAGGTAATACCTTTTTTGACCGTTGCTTCCTAGTCGTTTATCTTATCCTGGTTCGGGTAATACGGCCCGTGTTTTAATGGGTAAATTAATGGAGGGATGTATTGGCTACTGAAAGTTTCGCAAATTCCGAAATACTTGTTAATACTGAATGGTTAAATAGCCATATAGATGATCCGGATATCCGGATCATTGACTGTGATATGTTCGATTCTTATGCAAGAGCACACATAAAAGGGGCGGTTGGTATAAAAGTGCACCATTACATCAAGCACCCTTCGTATTCTCAAGATTCCAAGTCATACCCACTGGTCGCGGAACCAGATGTGGTTAAAGAACTTTTTGAAAGTATGGGCATCGGAGATGATACTACTGTAGTGAGTTATGACAGTGCTGGAAGTCTATCGGCTAGTAGGTTTTGGTGGGTATTGAACTATTACGGGCATAAAAATGCCAAAGTGTTAGATGGTGGATGGAAAAAATGGTTCGATGAAGGTAGGCCAGTGTCAATAGAACCCCCTTCACCAAGGGAAGTTACCTTTACTCCGTCTGCTGATGAAACATTAATATGCACTTTAGATCAAGCCGTTTCCAAGATCGATGATTCCGATGTTGTTTTCCTTGATGTAAGGTCGGATGGGGAATGGGATGGGACAAATTCAAGAGGTAATTCTAGGTCGGGCCGGGTTCCTGGGTCTGTTCATTTGGAATGGTTGAATTTCATAACAGATGACAAATACCACACTATAAAGAGTCCTTCTGAGCTTAGAGATATGCTAAAAACTGTCGGGGTTACCCCAGAAAAAGAAGTAATAACTTATTGACAGGGTGGAATCCGTGCGGCGCACGGAGTGTTTGTACTTACACTTTTAGGGTATGAGAACAAAAGAAATTACGACGGTTCAATGGGTGAGTGGGCTAATCGGACCGATACACCTTTAACAATGTAATACTTAGGGTTACTAGATTCTCTAGATTTCAAAATGGGAGATTCCATGGGTAGATCGATTCATCATCCTGTTGGGCTTATACATAATTCACCTTCTAGTACTTTCAATGGGTATACGTTATTCAGTACCAATGGTGGTAACCATGCCACCATGATCGATAATCTTGGGCGAGTCGTCCACAGATGGAATTATGATGGCGGAATAGTCTATGCCTATCTTCTACCAAACGGAAACTTATTGGCTAGAACCAAACCTCCCGGAGATGTAGAAATTGTGAAAGATCTGGGTGGATCTTCAGCCTCGCTTATAGAGATGGATTGGGATTCAGAAATTGTGTGGGAATACAAAGATCCTATGTTGCATCATGATTATGCGAGGTTACCCAACGGTAATACAAGTGCTCTTTTATTTAAAGAACTGGATGAAGAGATTTCTCAACAGGTAAAAGGAGGCCATCCTAAAGAGGATGACCCTAAAAGAATATTAGGGGATGTTATAAGAGAGATTACTGAAGATGGCGAGACAGTAAATGAATGGGAAATCTACAAGGAATTGGATTTTGAGGAAGATGTGATATGCCCTTTAGAGCATCGGAGGGAGTGGACTCATGCCAACTGCTTGAATTTGATGCCTAATGGAGATTTTTTAATAAGCTTTCGAAATATTAGCACTGTGGGGATAATTAGTAGAGAAACTGGAGAATTTCTTTGGAAATGGGGCCCTGGAAATGTGTTTCACCAACACCATCCTACCGTTTTGGAAAATGGGAACATATTAATATTCGATAACGGTAGTCACTCCCAGGGTGCGGATAGATCTCGTGTAATTGAGGTAAATCCAATAACAAATGAAATTGAATGGGAATACACTGAGACTCCAGCTATGGCGTTTTATAGTTTTCATATAAGCAGCGCCGAAAGACTGGCCAATGGGAACACTTTAATTTGTGAGGGTGCTTTCGGAAGAATTTTTGAGGTCACCAAAAACGGTAACGTTGTTTGGGAATACATAAACCCTTTCTACTCTCCTGATTTAAGATCGGGAGACCCAACAAATATGGTATTCCGGGCCCATAGATACTCGCCAGAAGACCCCGCTCTTGACGGAAGAGATTTGAATCCTGACATTTATAGCAATATAAATCGACTATATGCGGGTAGTGATGATAACAAAAATCGTTTGATCGTAAATTAAGTTCAGAAAAACGAAAATTGTAAGGAGGATTTCATGAATTTGTTATTAATGAGTGGTGGTAGGCATCCATATGAGGAATCAACTCCAGTGCTTAAAGGTTTTTTGGAGTCGGCGGGCCATACTGTTACCGTAAGGGAAGATGCAGAGGCATTGACTGACGGTACCTTAAATAAGTCTGATGTTTTGATTTTTAATACCCTCCGAGAGGGTGATATGGCTTTAGATGCTGCACAACAGAACGCATTAAAAGGTTATATTAGTTCCGGGAATGGTTTCGTGTGCATCCACATTTCAGGTTGTGTTCCTGATACATGGAACGAATATGGAGAAATCACCGGTGGCGGCTGGGTAATGGGTCAAAGTTTTCATCCACCCTATAGCAATTTTTCCGTCGATGTTGTGAATGGGTCACATCCGTGTGCTTCAAGTATTTCAGCATTCAACACCGATGATGAGCTGTATATGAACATTGATTATAGAGATGGCAATGACGTGTTTATCACGGCTGACTTTAAAGGTGGTGTATATGGGAAAAATAGGGCAGGGGCAGAAGATATGGAAATGGAAGGAGGTACCTTCCCATTAGCGTGGACCAGGTCTTATGGGGCAGGCAAAGTATTTGTGACATTACTAGGACATGACGGTAAAAGCCATCAAAACGAAGGCTTTCAAAAGTTGGTGTTAAATGGCGTTGATTGGGCCACTTCCTAGTTGTAAACAACTAGATATTTGCTCAAGTCTGGGCGGGGAGATTTTTAAGAACTGATTCCGCCCAGACCGTGAGGTTTTCATCAAGATCTTCCCCACAATGAGGGCATTCGTAATCTCCTGTGCTCCATCGCATCCCGCAGCCGCCGCATGGGGATATCTGATCTAGGCTGTTAATAAGAAATTGTACATTTTCCTGTACATTCATATTTGCGTATCTCCGCTATCTTAAATTTCTAACCTTGTCATATACTTCTTTTCGGTAGGGCATTGGATTAAGTGCCCCTCTTCCAGTGATGGTTATGCCGGCACAGACGTTGCCTATCAGAGCTGACTCGGCGATCGATTTTCCTTCAAGGAATCCATGAATAAATCCACCTTTGAAGGAATCCCCCGCTCCAGTCGTATCGATGACAGGCCCTGCTGGCATAGGATCCAGTTGCATTACCTCATTTTCAGCTCCTATCAATGCCCCATCTTCCCCAAGAGTCACCACAACAGTTTCGACTCCCCTACGATTTGCTTCCTGAATGACCTTCTCAGGGTCCTCAGTCTCGAACAGTACCTTAGAATCAGCAGGTGCGCTTGGCAAAAATATGTCGACGTAGGGCATTAGCTCTTCCATAGCTTCTTTTGCTTCAGAAGGATTCCAAAGTTGATGCCTGTAGTTTGGGTCGTAGGAGACGGGTACACCATTCAATTGGGCAATTTGTGCGGCAGCGAGTACTGTCGCCCGGGAGCTTGGTGAAATAGCTTGAGCAATTCCACTGCAATGCATAATTTTTGCGCCAGATATATATTCAGGATTTAGTTCTTCTGGTTTTATAGTTGATGGGGCACTTCCAGCTCTGTAGTAAACAAACTCCCTGTCCCCATCGGGCATGACAGTAACAAAATGTACCGCATTAAATCCGTCACTAGACAAAACGTGGGTTGTATCTATTCCTTCGCAAGTAAAAGTGTCGAGCAGATAATTTTCAAAAGGGTCATTGCCCAGCTTGGTTATGTATCCAGTGTTAGTTCCTAACCTGCTGGCGGCAACGATAATATTAAGGCTGTCACCTGCCACAGATCTCGTGAAAGTTTCGGCTGTATCCATAGGCTCTTCGGAGAAAAGCTCTATCATGGATTCTCCAATGCTCAACATGTCTGGCATTATTTTAGATGTTTCCTAACTTCGACAGGAGAGCAGGCATTCATCACATCTAGAGTTCCCTCCACTGTTCCTGGTCTTGACGATACAACTCGCACTATAGCGTTATCGAGACCCCCAGAAAGCCTGGCAAACTCAGAGGCAGCATTCTCCGCTTTTCCAAAATAGGCTACAGACCGTAATATATTTTCAGGGAATGCCTCTGCTACCTCGTCGTTTGAGGCTCCCTTTTTCCTCATTTCGTCGAGTGCAGCGAGTTCTGACGTAAAGCCCATTCTTTCAAAGTGAGCCCTGTAACCAAAAGTTCTTTCTCGATCGCTTGGAACGACAGCTCC
>VFFY01000126.1 GCA_009392675.1 SAR202 cluster bacterium
ACAGGACGGAAGATATATGAGGGGGCTGGAATAACTGCCGCAGATTTATCTTTCGAAAATATGTACGATGGATTTACCCAGTTTCACCAATTTCACCTTGAAGGTCTTGGGTATAGAGGGATAGGGGTTGGAGATGCATTGGATTTTTACCAAACCGATATAAGTATTGAAGGTCCAAATCCGGTGTCCCCTAGTGGAGGAAACATAGGTAGCGGTAGAAGTAGGTTCTGGATGCACACTGATTCCATACAGCAGCTGCAGGGCCGGGCTGGAGGAAGGCAAATCACGGGTGTAAATGCTGAGATTGGTGTTTCAGGAGGCCCAATGCCTCTTGGAGGAAATTATACGGTTTGGAGCGCAACACCAGACTAAAACACATTATTTTAATAAAGTGGAAGAATAATTTGGCGATACTAATTAGCTTTGATATAGACGGCACTATGGAAATAGGGGACCCCCCTGGGGCAGTAACTTTGGAGATGGTGAAAACAGCTCGGGCCAGGGGAATAATCACAGGGAGCTGTTCTGACAGGCCTATGAGTGCCCAGAGGGCACTCTGGGAAGAATACGGTGTCGAATACGATTTTGTTTGTTATAAGCATCTTTTATCCGATCTTAAAACTCAGTTTGAGGCTGAAGAGTACTATCATGTAGGGGACAGGGACGACCTGGACCGGAAATATGCGATTAAAGCAGGGTTTGGTTTTTTCTGGCCTGATGAGGCAGCTGCAAATCCTTTGCTCCTTTGAAGTAATCTCTGATTTTTTCGACCAATAGGCCGTTTGTTCTCAGAATAAAACGATTGACAAGGAGACCCACATGGCTGATTCAACCGGTGCTGCGAATGGTGAGGAAGTTGCTGGTACTGAAAATCTAACTGACGGCTTTACCCTAGTTATTGATGCACTTAAACTCAATGATATTAAGACCATTTATAACGTGCCCGGTATTCCCATAACAGATCTTGGTCGTATGATGCAGGCTTCTGGGATGCGGATACTTTCGTTTAGACATGAACAAAACGCTGGCTATGCGGCAGGTGCATCAGGGTTCCTTACGAAAAAACCTGGAATCTGCTTAACAGTGTCAGCTCCTGGGTTTCTAAATGGCCTGACGGCTTTAGCTCATGCTACGACAAATTGCTTTCCAATGATTCTGATTAGTGGTTCTTCAGAGAGAGAGATTGTCGACTTGCAACAAGGGGACTATGAGGAAATGGACCAGCTTGCAGTGGCTAAACCACTTTGTAAAGCTGCCTACAGAGTCCTCAATGTCGAAGATATAGGGATTGGTATTGCTCGTGCGATACGAGCTGCTGTTTCTGGTCGGCCTGGAGGTGTCTATTTGGATTTACCAGGCAAACTTTTCACTCAGGTTATTGATGCCGATGAAGGTGCGAAATCTTTAGTTGAAGTAATTGACGCTGCTCCAAGTCAACTTCCCTCATCTCAGTCAGTTGACAGAGCGTTAAATTTACTCAAAGGCGCCGAACGACCACTTATTATTTTGGGCAAAGGAGCAGCTTATTCACAGGCAGATGACGATATTCGAAATTTTGTAGAAAAAAGCGGGATCCCGTACCTTCCTATGAGTATGGCAAAGGGACTTTTACCAGATAATCACCCCCAGTCTGCCTCGGCTGCAAGATCCTTGGTGTTGAAAGACTCAGATGTAGTAATGCTTATAGGAGCCAGGATAAATTGGCTCCTTTCTCACGGCAAAGGAAGGACATGGGGTGATCAAGCCAAGAAATTTATCCAGGTAGATATAGAACCAAAAGAAATGGACAGCAATGTTGAAATTGCTGCGCCAGTAGTAGGTGATATAGGTTCTTGTGTTAAATCGCTTCTTGAGGGTATGGGGGAAGAGTGGCCGAAACCTCCGTCAGAATGGACAGAAGAGGTAAAAGACAAAGTCGAAACTAATGTTGCGAGAATGGCTCCCAGACTTGAAAACGACAACAACCCAATGGATTTCCACGGAGCACTTGGTGCTTTGAAAAAAATTATTAAAGAGCGCCCTGATTCTGTTCTAGTTAATGAGGGTGCAAACACTCTTGATTTCGCAAGGACAGTAATTGATATGTACAAGCCCAGGAAGCGACTGGACGTAGGCACCTGGGGTGTAATGGGAATTGGAATGGGCTCTGCAATTGCTGCAGCCGTTGAAACAGGTCAACCTGTGCTCGCTATAGAAGGTGACAGCGCATTTGGTTTCTCAGGTATGGAAATTGAGACGATCTGCCGCTACAACCTTCCTGTATGTGTCGTTGTTTTCAATAACAGTGGCATATATCGTGGTATGGACACAAATCCTACCGGAGGTTCCGATGCTGCAACAACCGTTTTTGTCAAAGATTCAAGGTACGACAAAATGATAGAGGCGTTTGGTGGAGTTGGGGTAAGCGTAACATCACCAGATGAACTGACTAGTGCTGTAAATGAAGCCATGGATTCAGGAAGACCTACATTAATCAATGCCGTTATAGATAGTAGTGCAGGGACAGAAAGTGGAAGAATCGGAAATTTGAATCCCAAAAGCGTGGTCGCAGCCAAAAAGGAATAGGTAATTAAGTATAGACTTTAGAACCTTAATGGAATGTAGATTTTGAATTGGTTTTTGGCTACTTCCCTCGAACCGTACCTGCTCCCATCCCAAATAATTGAAAAATACTCGATATTTGCTAGACCCTAGAGAGAGTATTTCGGAAAGTATATTCAATTATTTCTTAAGGGATAATATCTAACTCATTCCCAATGCCTTAGATACTGACGGGTTCATTAGTCGCCCATTGTCTACATTCAATCCTATGGAAAGAGAAGTATCTGTAGCGAGGGCATCTTTTACACCTTTATCCGCTAATAATTTTGTGTAGGGTAGGGACACGTTAACGAGGGCCTCAGTAGCTGTTCGAGGGACGGCACCAGGCATATTGCGTACACAGTAATGAGTCACACCGTCCTCTACATAAACTGGATCACTGAGTGTTGTCTCTCTACTAGTTTCGATACATCCACCTTGGTCGATACAAGCATCGATTATTACAGAACCTTTTTGCATCGATTGCACCATGGATTTAGTGACTATCTTGGGGACTGATCCTCCCGCGTCCCGAATTGCTCCAATAACGACATCAGCTAATTCAACCGCCTCCTCTATTTTGTTGCTTGAAGACGTTGCTATTTTCAGTTTAGGGTGATTGTTTAGCGATTCTTGAAGCTGACCAAGGCGCTGTTTTCCTCGGCTTAATACTGTTACTTCTGCTCCCATATTTAGCGCTAATTCAGCTGAATGAAATCCCGCCGTACCGGCACCAAGTATTACCACTTTTACAGGATTTGCACCAGAAATATTACTTAGAAGTTTTCCTGTACCACCTTGTGGACTTTTTAGGTAATGCGTTGCTACATCTACAGCTAATCTACCGGTCAAAGCGCTCATTGGCTTTAAAATTGGTAGAGATCCGTCAGTCATTTCAATAGTTTCATATGCGATAGCTGTGACTCTACTTTTCAGCAAGGCTTCAGTTAGTTTTGGGTTGGCTCCTAGGGAAAGGAAAGAGAAACTCGTAAGACCTGGGCGTAAAAGTTCGCATTCATATAATTGGAATTCTTTTACTTTTACAATTAATTCTGAAGCTGAGAATAAAGCCTCAGGCTTTTGAATTAACTCAGCACCCACTTTCTCATAGCTATCATTTGGTATACCACTGCCGACTCCAGCATTTTGTTCAACCAGTACCCGATGACCACTTTTTATCAAAGTGTCTACGCCGTCAGGCGTTATGCCGACTCTTAGTTCTTGATCTTTGGTTTCTTTAGGGAGTCCTATGATCATAAAATTTACTGTTACTGTTATGGATTTGACCCAGTATATATGGACTGATTTAATAGCTGAAGTACTATTTTATAGCCATCTTTCTACTTAGGAGCCAATCATGCCTAGTATGCCAAACGCACAAATCGCCCAGATCAATGGGAATTCACTTGCTTTTTATGAGTGGGGTGAAAAAGGCAACCCAGTTTTAGTTTGTCTTCACAGCCATACTAATTCTGCTGCTTCTTGGAGAGAGTTTGCTGAGTTCGCATCTTCTAAATATCACGTTTTTGCTCTAGATCAACGTGGGCATGGAAATAGTGAGTGGGCAAATGACGGATATGCTAGGGTTAGATTTGTAGAAGACCTGTCTGAATTTGTCAAAATAAATGAATTTGAAACTATCACGCTTGTAGGGTGCTCGATGGGTGGGTGGCATTCGATTCTGTACACAGTTACTAACCAAAGCGTTGTAGATCGGATTGTTATGGTTGATATAGCACCAGAGCCTTCACCGGAAAGGCTTCAAGCTCCCCCTGCTGCTCCTGCTCCCATGGAATTTCAGGCTCTTGAAGATGGTTACCAATGGCTCAGATCTGGGAACCTTTTAGCTTCAGATGAACGCTTACATGAAGAAGCGGAATCTAGGTTGAAGCAAACAGATTCAGGTACTTGGACATGGAAAGCGGACTTAAATGGCTTCGATAATCCACTCCCAGATATGACTAGCACCGAATTAATTGATAGATACTGGTCTGCCATAGAGAACATACAATGCCCAATATTTGAGATTAGAGGGGCAGAAAGTGGCCTTGTGAGCGACGATACTATCAATAAGATGAAAACCCTTGGTAAAGACGTGACATATGTTGATGTAGCAAGTGCAGGACATGTAGTGATGGTGGATCAACCTGAAGCCTTCATAGAAGCTGTCAGAGGATTTGTTGGGCTTTAGAGATTAGGCCTTTAATTTTAATTATGAACCGGTGAACCATCTGGAAAATGAGTCGACATGGCTCTGATTACCTGTTAGCTGGGTGGAAGTATCTTCAATGGACTCTGATAGGCTTTTTCGGCCTGTAATTAGCAATGCGAATTCACTTGGTGAGGTGTGTATTTCCGCATCTGAATCAAAGGAATTAATTGGGACCTCTTCTATATCCAATTCACCTATGGCGCTGGCTATCCGTAGCCCATTTGCAGTACTAAAATTAACTGCTAGCGTCTGTGAAGGGCTCTCAGTAGAATCAGTGGTTTTAAACCATCGGTTGATAAGCTTATTGCAGAAATACTCAGGCAATAGCGGCGCTAATCCTGTGTCGACCAAATATTCTTTATTTACGGCATTTAAGGCATCCCAGGCATGAATTGTCGACTCAAACAGAGTCCATAAAAGGATTCCCTGAACCGAAACCCAATTTACGGGATGATATGCCGGCAAATTCCATTGGTTGTCTTGGCAAGAATTAAAGCCATCCAATAATCTCTGAAATCTAAGTTCTAATTCGTTGATTAGTGCATCTTTTGAATCGAAATTTTTACTAGTTTCCTTAGCTCTTTCCGAGAGGCGTCCAGCTAGTGATTTGCCGTCTAGAGTACCTGGTTCATCTCTCGAACTATTGGGATCATCTAAAATGTTTTCTTCATTTTTTGCCGAATCTATAAAAATAAGATAATTAGTCACTACTGATGATAGGTGTGCCATTACATCTTTCACTGTCCAGTCATCGCAGCGACTTTGAGTTGACCAATCTTCTTCAGTTAAGTTTTTAAGTTGGGCGATCAATTTTGGAGAGAAGCCATTTAATTGTTGCAAAATCTGATCCTGTTTTTCTTTTATCAAACCTACCCCCTTTCTCAGAGAAGCTTCTTGAATGATGGAGGTGGCGTCTTAGCGGCGCTGCCTATCCTGATTTTTCATAATCCTAATTTTGGTATTGTAACGGTGTAGGGGATTTATGGGGTTCTTCTGGCAACTATTGTGCTTATTGATCGGAAGGCACCATTAGTAAGCTCTGCAAACTCATCCCGATTTAGCTTAACCTTCGTTTTTATAGGAGGGATATTGATTACCTGATCGTAGTAAAGATAGTATTTCCGAATAAAGGAGAGATAATGCATCGGTTGCAAATTAAGGTCCTTGTTGGCAGTTAAG
>VFFY01000127.1 GCA_009392675.1 SAR202 cluster bacterium
AGATAACCCACGACGAGCTGGGCGAAAGCAGCCACGGTGAAGACAATGAAAGCCCAGGCGCCTACTTCGGTAGCGTTTGTTGTAAAATCGTTCAGACGCTCTTCTAGGATCTTCGGTAGAGAGAAGGTTGTACTCTGGAATATCAAGCCGCCCATAGCCGTAGTGAAGAAGATGATTGAAAAGACTTGAACCAAGATTGCTCGGTCAATTTCAACCTTCGACGTTCCCGTTGTATCACTTGATATTTCGTTTGGATACAAGGATTCGAGATCTCCCGCCCGTGTAAAAATCACGTAAGCAAAACCGATCGCGACAGAGATTACACCGGGTACAAGGAAAGCTGCCTGCCAGCCAAAGGTATCAATTATAATTCCAGTGATTAGGGCCGCTACCGCAACGCCAATATTCCCAAAAACGCCATTTAACGCTAGTGGCATACCGGTTTTGACTCGGCCTTGTACCACCATCGCGATGCCTACAGGGTGATATATTGCAGCAAACAGACCGATGACAAATAAACCACAACCAATCTGTAACGGCGAATTTGCGAAACTGGTTGCGGTCGACGCAACCCCGATGCCGATAAAAAAAATACTAACCATGCCATGTCGGTGCCATTTATCGGCTATCCAGCCGGCAGGTATTGCGCATATACCAAAGGCTACAAAACCCGGCATGGCGTAAGGAATAAGATCTGCGTAGGTCATATGCCAGTCGGTGGCTAAAGCAAGTGCCGCTACTGTTGCGAAAATTAGCATGAAGAGGTGATCTAACAAATGTCCCACATTAAGAAACCCAAAATGGAGGTTTTGTCGTTTCATTTTCATCCTTCTTTATTAGTGATTTCAGAGGAAAATGAAGGCACTTTTAAATGAGAGCTTTTACTCATTTTTTAAAGCCACTTCCACGGACTGTAGGTGGGGAGTTTTAGATTCGCAGAAATTTTCTTCGCACGGAATTGGATTCGGTCAATGATTTCTTCCTCATCTATACTCAAAACCTTACGGTCCTTCATAATAAATTCTCCATCAATTATAACACTCTCGCAACTTTCCCCTTGCGCGGAGTAAACAAAGTTTTGGATTTCATTATAAAGTGGAACCCAGTCAGGCCGATGCATATCGAAGATAGCAATGTCTGCTTTTTTTCCCGCCTCGATAGATCCAATTTCATTTTCCATATTTAGCGCTTTTGCCCCATTAATGGTTGCCATTTCGATAGCTTTTTCTGCAGAGCCTGCAGCAGCATCATATCGGTAATCTTTTGGTGTGGCTGCGGTTAAATAAATTAATCTAACCATGTCGTTGAAATTAGAACAGTCAGATGCGTCAGTACCGATGGACACGTTGACCCCTGCCTGCGCCATTTCAGGGAAGTTACCAAATGCTGATAATCCATAAGCAAGTTTTATAGCCGTACTCGGACAATGGACTACATTTGTTTTTGTTTCCGCTAACATATTAATTTCACGAGAGTTTACGTGGATCATGTGAACGAGGACAACATTTTCTCCTAACGCTCCTATCTTATAAAGATGCTCGATTGGACGCTCACCATATAGCTGATAAGACTCCTGAACGTTTTCCAACATGTTAGCTTGGTGCATGTGTAAAACTGTTTCATGATGGTCTGCCATCACTTTTGACTTTTTATACAGTTCATCGGTGCAGCGCCCCATGCCGACTAATACAATGCATGGTTCAACCAATCCGACACCACCTTTGTACTTTTTCATAAAGCGTTCATTCTGCTTTAAACAGATAGCCGTTGAATCCACTAACATGTCATGTCCTTGACTGACCATGTCAAATGAACGGCGACCCATTTTCCCACGCATTCCAATTCTTGCAATCCCCTCCAACGTTTCATCCGTGTTATATGACCCAGCCTCGAGGAATGTGGTTACGCCCGTTTTCAAAGTTTCAATTAAAATACCGAGTCCTCCCCAAATCTCGTCTTCGGGTTCAACTATCGTAGCAACGTTACGGTGAACAAAATCTGACCAGGGTACTCCATTCAGATTTTCTGGAGACAAGCCACGGTGCATATGGTGGTAAAAATGTAAATGAGAGTTTATTAGACCCGGCATTATTAGTTTTTCATTGGCGTCGTAAACTCTCTTTGCCTGATATTTCTTCTTTAGGGCAGAAGACTTTCCTACTTCTATAATTTTGTTTTTTGAAATGGCGACTGCTCCGTTACGGATAACTCGCCGCTCTTTATCGACAGTAACTATAGTTCCATCCACGATAAGTAAGTCTAATATTTTCTTCGAAGCCATATTCTATGATACTCCCTAAATTTGCCTGGTAATTTTTTATTCTACTATTAAATGACCTAGGAGATTGGGTGTTTCTAGAGTAATTCCTTCAGCGATCGTTAAATCAGTTATTGCTGAGACTTGTTCTTATTTTTTTTCGGCATAAAGGCCAGGGCGAGAAAGATTAATGCTAATACTATGAATAATGCGGAAATCGGTCTTAAAAATAAATTTAATAAATTCCCGTCTAATATTATGTAGGACTGGACTAGAGAATTCTCTATTGACCTGCCAAGAAGGGCCGTAATGATTAAGGGAGCAAGAGGGATTTCAAACTTCTTCATTAAGTACCCCATGACCCCAAATACGATCATAAGTTTTACGTCGAACATATTATTGTTAACAGAGTAACTTCCTACTGCAGCTATCGCGAGTATGCCGGGGAACAGTAAATTTTTGGGGATTGTTACAATTTTTGCATAAATTCCGGATAGAGCCCAACCCATGACTAGTAAAAACGCATTCGCAAAAACCATACCCCAGATGATGGCGTACATTGTTGCTGCATGATTTTGGAATAGATCAGGACCCGGACGCATTCCATGTACAACGAATGCCCCGAGCATCACAGCGGTGATTATGTCTCCGGGTATGCCGAATGCAAAAAGAGGGAGAAAGTTCGCTCCATTGACAGCACTATTAGCCGCTTCAGGGGCCGCAACCCCCTCTAGGGTACCGTGACCAAATGCTTCCGGAGTTTTCGAGGTGCGCTTGGCGAAAGAGTATGCCAGGAAGGCTGCAATGGGAGCTCCTAACCCTGGAATTATACCAATAAATGTTCCTATTCCTGTTGACTGTATTATTACTTTTTTTACACGCCAAAACTCATTCCATGTTAGTCGATCTTGTTTCCCGTACTTAGTGTTAACATCAGCGTTCTTCTTTAAAGTTAATCCTTTCTCTGCTTGTATAAGTATCTCGCTTATCGCAAAGAGGCCAATCAACATCGTCATGAATGTTATTCCGGAGGCCATATTCAAGTTGCCAAAGATGAAACGGCTTGATCCGGTTACTGAGTCAATACCGATTGTACTCACAATTAGGCCGACAAAAGCAGAAAAAAGACCTTTTAAAATACTTTGCCCAGTAACTCCGGCGATCAAGACAAGGCTGAAAACAAAAAGGGAAAAATATTCAGGAGAACCAAAGTATAGAGCTACCATGGCAAGAGGGGCCATAAACATAAAGAGAACAATATCGCTGAGTGTATCTCCTACGGTAGATGCAACGAGGCTCATTTGGATTGCTTTTTTAGCTTTTCCTTTTTGTGCCATCGGATAACCATCAAACACCGTCGCAGCTGCACCGCCAGTTCCGGGTGTTGAAACCAATATTGCTGGTATAGCCCCACCGTAAAGTCCCCCTTTATAGATTCCAACCAGGAATGGGATCCCCAGAAGTGGAGGTATACTAAAAGAAAGTGGAATTAATATGGCTATAGCCATTGTGGCGGTTAATCCCGGTAAGGAACCCACGAGCATACCTAACAAGATACCTCCACAAATCATGAGGAGAGATCCCCAGTTTAAAATCAAGTGCAACCCGTTAATAATCTCTTGAAAATACATGTGCACTTAACCGAATAGGTATCCTTTTGGTAGGGGGACATACATCAAGGAGCCAAAAATATAAGTAATGCATATTGGTAATATCACTGCGCCGAGAACGAGTTGCCATATCTTTCTTGTTCCAAAATAAAGGTTTAGAGCAAATAGTATGACTGTTGTTCCCAGCAAAAAACCTAATGCCTCTAATAATGCTGGATACGAGATTACGATTAGCAGTGTTACACAACCCCTAACCAAACCATCTTGGCTAAATGTAACATCATCGTCTTGGTCGTCAGACTTAGAAAATACATAGGGTTGCAAAATAAATAGACCACCTATGACGACAAACGCTACTGCACAAATTAATGGAATAGCCGCAGGGGTTATACGAACTAAGTCTCCAGTCCCTGGGATTGGGTCATTATTAACTTCAAAGGGAACCAAAAAATAAATTGCGCATGATAGAATTATGGAAACAATTCCTATTGATAAATTTATTTTTTTTTCACTCATCATTTCAAAATTTGCTCATTCGTCCGGGTCTTAAGCGAGTCATCGGCGCGCTGTTATTTTTCGTTAACAGCTATTACTTCTATACTCACTGTGGATCCCGGAATTGGACTGACAGCAGGGATTTTTATACAACTTAACGCGGGCTTGGGGCCGGGAATGTAATGATTACAAACAGAATGGAAAGCTGTGAAGTCGTCGAAATCAGTGATATAAAGTATTATCTTAGCGACTGACCGCAGTGAGGAACCCGCCGCCCTTAAGATCTTGCCTAATTTTTCAAAAATTTGGAGTAACTGTATAGTGGCTCCTTTTTTCCCGTTGGTTCGAATTAAAGCTTCTGCCATAGGTCGTATTTTCTTTGGTAACTGGGTAACTTCGCTAACGGTGTGCCCAGAACCATCGTGCCCGGTTAACAGCGATAAAAATATTAATGGCCCAGCTGCAGTTGCAAGTGATGTATGACCAGCATCGGGCGTAAGATTTTCTACCTTAGTTATATCATTCCTAACTAACCCACCTTCATTTTGCATCGCTGTTAATTCAATTTCTATTAATGTACCTTTATGCCCTACTTTATCAAATTGGGTGACGCTTAGCGCCGGAGAACAATTGGAGAAAAAGCTAGTGTGCACCTGATGAAACGTAACATAGTCATTCATATCTTGCAGGTATACGGTAATGCTAACAACGTCGTCCAAAGAACTTTTTGAGTCTTCGAGCATATTTTTGATTGTATTGTATACGAACCAAGTTTGGGCTGCGATTGGTCCGTTTACAGTATCCGAATGGGATGTGCCCACTTGTAGAAATCTACCTTCTTCCGGGACGTCCTCAAAACCACGGACAAGCGGATTGTCGGGTTTAGTCGTATCAATAGGGATGTGCCCGGACGTAAAAATATACGGGCCTGCACTTACTGCTCTACTGTAGTGGGATGTCGATTTTATGATACTGGGATTCCTAATAATCTTTCTTCGGGAGTTAAATTTCCAGTTCTTTGGATCTATAGCGATGCCATCGATCGTGATCCAGGCCTGCCCATCAGGTGAAGTATCAATTACACCGATGCCACTACTTGGTGGTGGAGTTTTACCCGTTTTGATTTTTCGAACATTTTCGTGAATTGAATAGTAACGTTTGTCCTTTTGATATTGATGAGTACGAAGAACATCTCTGAGATCTCCGTCAAGAGAATGTAAGATAGCTTCTATACTTGAATAACCCCACCAACTTTGACTGCGGACAGGTTCTGAAAGGACATCTGTGTTCACTGACGATGGTTCAGCAGGTGGTTTATCCATTACGAGTTCATTACTGTGGGTAAGGATTGCACCGTCCTCTCTAAGTGGCACCATGCCGGAAATAAAACAAAAGCCCGATGCGATTGTAGCGTGAGGGTAGCCCAAATACATTTGAGGGCATTTTGGTAAAAATATGGGTTTAATATTCGATCCCATTAAAAACACCTAAGCGAGGAACTCTTTTCAAATTTACTCTGATGCAAATATGTATGGCCGCCAGTGCCAGTCCAGCGGCCATACATAACTAAAAGTTAAAATAATAGAATCTATTTTTTCTTTAATTCCCTTATAAGGTTGCCCATCTTTTTGTATTCTGCCGACCAGTATTCATCGAAGCCTTTTCCTCTTCTATGAAGAACTTGCTCCCCAAATCGCTTAACCATTCTATAAAAAGACTTATCTTTGGCGACTTTTTCAAAAATATCCTCTAATTGTTTTACAATTGCGGGTGGCGTCCCTTTCGGTGCAAGAACTCCCCGCCAAAGGTAGAAAACAAAGTCTGGATGACCTAGCTCAGCTGTGGTTGGAACGTTGGGAAAGCTCTTGTGTCTTTTTGTGTCCATAATAGCTAGCATATTTAACTTGCCTGCCCTTATGTGCGATAGCGCCTGAGTAACCTGGGATCCTGACATCATAGTCTCTCCAGATAAAATAGCCTTCAAGGCAGGTCCGCCACCTTTATAAGGAACGTGCGTTAATTTTATTCCTAGCTTTTTTTGCATATATTCAAATGGTACATGCGGGATGCCCCATACCCCAGCCGATGCGTATTTTATCTTCCCGGGATTAGCCTTCGCATAGCTAACAAATTCTTTAAAGGTTTTGAACGGAGCGTCCGATCTTGCGATTATAGGTGTAGGACTATAATTGATTAACGCTATAGGGATAAAATCTTCTTTTCCATAGGGCAAATTTTGCGCCTGATTTACCAATGTATTCGTATCCGGTGCGCCAAATAACAAGGTATGTCCAT
Organism: SAR202 cluster bacterium; assembly: GCA_009392675.1. Lineage (GTDB taxonomy): Bacteria > Chloroflexota > Dehalococcoidia > Lucifugimonadales > UBA826 > UBA11996. Next base: position 6,658 of record VFFY01000127.1, read on the forward strand.
CTGGTTTTGATCGAGCTACGTATTGAGCGGCAATGGCTCCTGTGCCGCCTGGCATCAATCTCACCAGCATTGGTTGGTCAATAATTCCTGGCGTAACACTGACGATAGCACGCGCATGAGCGTCATGAGATCCCCCAGCCGAAAAAGGAATTACAAGTTCTATTGGTCTTGAAGGAAATTTATCGGCTGCTAAAACGGTCTGCTCTATGCCAAGTAAAAAGGAAAAGCTGGATAGAACAAAACAGCTCGCTAAACCTGAGATCTTTTTTACCATTTTACAACTCCCTGTATTATTTGATTCGTCTGATCTATTTATATTAAAAAGGTTTTTCCGCGGCACTGTAGCTATGGTTAATAAGCGTGCCAAGAGGAAAAAACTGCAACCGTTGCATTACCTACAAGTATTGTAAGAAAGATGCGGCAGCAACTATGGTAGGCTTAGCAAATTTCTTAAAAATGACAATCCCGTGATTGCCGAGTAGGTTGGGAAATTCGAAATTAGAGTGCCACTAATGTGAGCCAGGTTTTATCTTCTTGCGACCTTTTGAAATAAATAGGGAGTGTTAGGGATGAGTATAAAAACGACGCAGACTGAAACCAAAACGGAAGGTGCGGTGAAGGCTGGAAACGGTGAGTATTGCTTTGCGATCAAAGAATTGGAAGGCATTGATGCTGGACCGGGTTATTCAACATCTAGAGGGGGGGTGGTTGAAGGGGAACGTATGCTCGTCGGGTATATACATAAACCTAAGGGAACAGGATCTCGTATGCATACCCATCCAAATGA
>VFFY01000128.1 GCA_009392675.1 SAR202 cluster bacterium
GAGTATTTGAAAATGTCAGAAACTCCTCTGAAAATTTATTCCCCGTCTCCCGCTGTTGGTTCTGATAACGAAGAAATATTCAAAAGTTTTGGTATAAGTAAATCCAAAATTGATACCTTAAGAAAACAGGGAGTTATATAGTGGGTGCAGACACCAAAGAAAGTCTTTTCGACGGTCTGAAAATTTTAGATTTTACATGGGTTGGTGTAGGACCTATCACGACCAAATACTTTGCGGACCACGGAGCAAACGTAATTAAAATAGAGTCTGTAAGTAGGCCTGACATCTTAAGGGGGGCAGCACCATTTAAGGACGGAATACCGGGCATCAACCGAAGCCAATTTAGTGGAAATTACAATTCAAGTAAAAGAAATCTAGGACTCAACTTATCACTCCCAAAATCCTTAGACTTAGTCAAAAATATCATATGCGAATGGGAGCCCGATGTGATATCGGAAAGCTTTACACCGCGAGTCATGAAGTCATGGGGTCTTGACTACCTGTCTGTAAAAAATATGATCCCGGATGTGATTTATTTTAGTACCTGCTTAATGGGTCAATATGGACCACATAACAACTATGCAGGCTTCGGACAACTCGCAGGAGCAATGGCTGGATTCTATGAAATCACGGGATGGCCTGATAGAGGCCCGGCCGGGCCGTATGGTGCATATTCAGATTTCGTTAACCCTCCCATTGCTTTTGGATCTATAGTGGCGGCACTTGATTATCGAGATCGCCATGGAATTGGGCAACACATCGACCTCTCACAATACGAGGGAGCGATGCATTTCTTGGCTCCACATATCATGAAATATAACGAAGATGGCTCAATCCTAGGTAGAAAAGGAAACGAAGATGATCGGATGTACCCACATGGCATATTTCCATGTTTGAACAAAAAAAGATCTCTTACCAGTACAAAAGAATCATGGGTGGCGATAGCTATAGAGTCTGAATACCAATGGGCAGAATTTTCAAAAATATTAAGGTTCCCTGAATCCATCCTGAGTCAGAATTTAGCAGAGCGGAAATCGAATAGAGATGAACTCGATCTCTTAATATCAAAATGGACTTCCCAGTATGATTCACGATACATCATGAATTTGCTTCAAAGCCACAAAATTCCTTCTGGAATGGTACAAAGCCAATCTGACATGTGGGAGGATCCTCACCTTGACCACTTGGATTTCTTTCAATGGCTTGAACATACGGAAATCGGTCCTATGCCATACGATGGACTGCAATTCCAACTTTCAGAAACTCCCGGCAAACTAACTCGAGCACAAGCAATGGTTGGAGAAGACAACAAAGAAATATTGACAGAGATACTTTCTATGAGGTCATCAGAAGTCCAAACCCTATTAAATGAAGGCGTACTGGAGCAATCTTTTTGATAACTAAAACCGCATTGGATGGCATAAAAATAGTTGATTTGAGTAGGATGGCACCAGGCCCTTTTTGCTCTATGATGCTTGGTGATATGGGAGCTGATGTAATTAAGGTAGACGCGCCCCCAACAGCCAGAATAATAGCAAATAAAACCTCGAATGATCCCCAAAACAGAAAGATAGCAGCAACAAATCCTCTCAATCGCAACAAACGAAGCATCATTCTAGACCTAAAAAAAGAAGTCGGAATAGAGGTACTTCACCAGATATGCCGAGATGCTGATATATTCATTGAAGGCTTTAGACCTGGGGTGGTAAATAGGCTGGGTTGCGACTACGAAACTATAAAAAAAATCAATCCATCAATAATTTATTGTTCAATCTCTGGGTATGGACAAACTGGACCGTACAAAGATTTGGTGGGACATGATGTGAACTATATTTCCATTGGTGGGGCCCTCGGCTTAATTGGGACTGAGGACAATAGACCTTCGATTCCCTACAACATTATCGCTGATTTTGCAGCGGGAGGAATGAATGCAGCATTCTCGATAGTATGTGCACTTTTTTCTCGAACAAACACCGGTGAAGGACAACAAATAGATATATCAATGTCAGATGGTGTGACGTATCTCTTATCGTCAATATCAGGTGAATACTTTAGATCAGGAACAGTTCCAAAGCCTGGACAAATGACTTTGAATGGAGGGGTGCCATATTATAACGTTTTTGAATGTGAAGACGGCAAATACATAAGCCTTGGTTGTATAGAGCCCAATTTCTGGCGGAATCTTTGCCTAACTTTAGGATTAAATAAGTTTTCCGACAGCCAGCACGACACTGAGAAATACGCTGAAATCGTGCAGAACCTCAAAACCATATTTATGACCAAAAAAAGGGATGAATGGTGGGATTTGTTCAGAAAAACTAAAGACATCGCAGCAGCGCCAGTTTACGACTTTGATGAAGTGGTCGGAGACCCGCATTCCAAAGCTAGAGATATGTTTATTCAAGCTGGAACTATAGATGGTGACCCTATAACCCAAGTAGGAATTGGATCTAAGCTAATGAATACCCCAGGCTCCATAAGAACGTTAGGAAGGATTCCTGGTGCAGACTCTGAAGATATCCTCGAGGAAATTGGGTACTCAAAAGATGAGATCAAACTATTGATGGGTGCGAAGGCTGTATTCAGCTAATAGAGCCTATATTCATTAAATTCAATATTTTAATTAAACATCCAACTCTTCAATGATTTTGTCTGGAACCAATCTGAATACGACTACCCCTTTCTTGTTGTCCGGGTACAATGCGGCGAATTCAGTCCCTTCAGCTGGTCCGTAATATCGGTGAGCCATATTCTTAACAAATTCATGTATTGATTTCTCGACTCTCCTTATTTTGCCATGAACGACAACTGACCTATACGGCGGTTCCCGAAAATCTACGCATAAACTAGCATACGGGTTGACAGACAAATTTTTCCATTTCAAAGTCTTTGCACCTGTGAACATTAGCGCCGAACTCCCATCCCACTGATACCATATCGGGACGGAATGAGGACGATTATCTGAGTCAACGGTGCTGATAACTGCTATTTGAGTTTGAGTTAAAAACGTATTTGCCTCA
>VFFY01000129.1 GCA_009392675.1 SAR202 cluster bacterium
CTCCCTTGGAGGTTATGACGTTTCACTAATGGGAAATGTTGCTGGAGAGGTAGGGTGATGTAAATGGGAGTTATCGAATTAACCGGGATATTATTAGCAGGTGGCAAAAGTAGACGTTTAGGACGTGATAAGGCCGTAGAACGTATTGGCAATGAACGTATCATCGATAGGGCCATACAAAGGTTAGCCGGGATTACTACTTCTCAGACGGTGGTTGTGGACAGATTGGAACGAATCGAAGAACTTGATATAGAAAACAAAATTCGCTATGTGGTAGATTCTTACAGCGAAGCGGGTTCCCTTGGCGGATTATTTTCAGGCCTAAGTGAGTCCCCTACTCCCTGGTCATTTGTGGCGGCTTGTGACATGCCGTTTTTGTCGACTGCCTTAATAAAATTTATGATGACCAAAATTTCGGATCCTTCTCCCGATGTTGTCATTCCTAAATTTGAAGGCAGATTGCAAACTACCCACGCCTTATATAATAAATCTTGCCTAGAGCATATCGAGACTAGATTGAAGGCTGGACTTTTGAAAATGGACGGATATTTCCCGAAAATCACGGTGTGTCAGATATCAGAGAATGAATTTCTAAATATCGAAGGTTCTGAAGATAGTTTTTTTAACGTAAATACACCTGAGGACCTTCTCACAGCATTGCAAATGGGAAAAGATTTCAATGGCGATTAATTTGACGGTTGAGTTATACGGAAACAGTAGGATCATTGCTGGCCAGAAACTTGTTCAATTAGAGTTTACTGAATCTAAGGTCGGTGCTGTGGATGTTATTCGAGCGCTAGCGCTACTATTTCCTGCTCTTGGCGGTAAAGTTTTGGACACCGGTGATAAGAGACTTTTGTCAAGTTATGTTTTCAACTTAAATGGGGTTGGATTTCAGGATCCCGGGAAGCTGAAATTATGTGATGGTGATGCGCTGTTGATATTGCCTAGCCAGGCAGGAGGATAAGGTGTTCGGGTACCACAATAAAATTCTGATAATAGACGTTTCCACGAAGTCCTGGAGATGGGAAGACCTACAGGAAGAGGTAGTCAAAGATTTTATTGGCGGCAGTGGTTTAGGGGCCTATCTTCTTTATCACTATTGTCCTCCCGGAGCGGACCCGTTTTCTCCCGCTAACCCATTAATTTTTTGTGCAAGCCCTCTTGTAGGGAGTCGCCTCACCACTACGTCAAAGTTCGCAGTGGTTTCTAAATCACCCCAAACAGGCTTCATAGGGGATTCCCTATCTTCAAGTTCATTGGCGCTGGCTATTAAAGGTATAGGAGCCGATGCCGTCATAATTCTCGGTTCATCTAGCCAATGGCTGTCTCTGAAGGTTGATGAATCTGGTATCCAATTCAACGACGCTTCACACCTACTTGGGAATACCACTTCCATGACAGAAGGCCATTTGATAGAGACTTTTGGCCCAGGGTACGGTATCGCTTGCATAGGCCCAGCGGGTGAAAATATGGTGAGGTTTGCTAGCATCAGTAATGATGGGGGCCGGCAGGCCGGTCGGACCGGAAACGGGGCTGTGATGGGGTCCAAGAAAATAAAAGCCATATCCTTTAAGGGATATAAGAAGTTGCATTATTTCAACGAATTAAATCTTTCCAAAACCAGAAAACAGCTGGCTATAAAAAGCCTCGGGGAGGCTACCGAGAAATATAGGACCTTGGGAACGATGGCAAATCTTTCAGTGTTTGAGCGATTAAAAGTCCTCCCTATAGGGAATTTCAGGAATCAGTCAAATAAAGACTTTCATAGTATATCTGGTGAGGCAATTCATAATGAAGAAAAAGTTTCCACTTCGCATTGCGCTAATTGCACGATAGGATGTGAAAAATTGGTGACCATACCAAACGGTGGTTCAGCAAAGGTGAGGTTGGAATACCAATCACTATTTGCATTGGGACCTCTTGTCGGTATATCTGATAGAGAGACGATACTTAAAAGCAGTAAATTTTGTGATGAAATGGGAATGGATACTATCAGTGCCGGTTCTACCTGTGCTTGGTTTATGGAGTGTATGCAAAAAGGGTTGCTTCCCAAACAATGGCTGGAACTCCTGCCTCCTTATGAAAATGACGAAGACCTTCTTAAAAAATTGTTAAATGCCATAGCTAAACGGTCAGGGATCGGAGATATATTGGCAGAAGGCAGTGCCAGAGTGAGTAAAGAAATTGGCCTTGGAACAGAAGATTTTGCCATGCATGTCAAAGGTCTTGAAATGCCGGGATATGAGCCCAGATCATTGCATACTATGGCCCTGGCTTTGGCTGTAAGCACCAGAGGTGCGTGCCATAATAGATCTTCTGCTTATGAGTACGATTTTGCATCAAGTTCCGATAGTGGAAAACTTTCAAGGGGCCAGATGGTTGTAGACGGAGAAGATTACAGTGCGGTTATGGACTCCCTAATTTGGTGCAAATTCGTCCGAAAGGTGTTTGATGATTTTTATGTTGAATCCTCTGAAATCCTCAATGACGTAACAGGATGGGATATGGACCCAAATCAGCTTGCCCGATGCGGCGAAAGAATAAATAATCTGAAAAAGCAATTTAACATCCGAGAAGGATGGGTTATGGACCAGGATAACTTGCCCAAAAGGATATTTTCCGAACCCTTATCAGATGGTGAGAACCGACAGTCACTTAGTGAATCTGACTTGGGTACTATGATTAAGTCTTATTATGATGCCAGAGAATGGACAAGCGATGGTCTTATACCTGAGTCAAAGTTGAAAAGTTTGGGTATAGAGTGCTAAACGCCAGTAATATGTCTTCAAATAACGAGGAAAGAAAACGAAGAAACGATTTGCGGGGGGAATTAATAGATAAGTTCCCACGGGATAGGTCGTACTTACTCCCTGCTTTGCATTTTCTTCAGGAAAAATTTTCTTTCCTGTCTGATTGGGGACTAGAAGTTTTAGGATGGCATTTGGGTGTTCCGGCTAGTGAGGTATACGGTACCGCAACTACGTACACAGAATTGTTGCTTTCC
>VFFY01000130.1 GCA_009392675.1 SAR202 cluster bacterium
AAACTAGCATCAGCGCCTATTAACTTCGCACTCCTAAGCGTGGCCATAGTTAGGTCCGCTTTCCGAATTATAGCGCCAGATAAATCAGCTCCTCTTAAATTAGCGCTAACAAGGGATGAATCACAAAGATTCACACCTCCTGTCATAAAGGCACCACTCATATTGGAACCCGTCAAATCACAGTGAGATAAATCCGAAGCATACAAACGAGCTTCCATCAGATAGGTATCACTGAGATCTGATCCACTCAAATCAGAGTCCCTGAGATTGGCCTCAGCGAGAATACCTTCTGAAGATTTCATATTTGACAGATTAGATCCACTTAAATTGGCGCCTCTAAAATTGATACCTCGAATATCCGCTCCAGACAAATCAACACCGCTTAACACAGATCTATATAAGTTCAATCCAGTCAAATCTTTTCCAGCGAGACTCCCACCTTCAGAGAAAATCTCTAATACTTCTTTTTCGGTAAGGGCAGACACTATGAGTATGTACCTGTTTTCTTCTAAATATATAGCTGTTCGCAAATGATAATTCAATTTACTAAAAACTTATAATAGGCTACACATAATGTCCGAAAATACTGATGAGACAAAAATTAGGGAGCAAATATGATGATCGTACAAAGAACATACACACCAAAACCCGGAGGGGGAGGTTTGGTTGAACTTCTAAAAGCCGTAAGTCAAAAGACTATGGAAATCGGGTTGCCAGAAGTAAAAGTTTACCGAAAATTTTTGGGATTACATGGGATTATTGTGACCACACAAGAATGGGAATCTATTGAGGTTTACAATAATTCCAGAAATATGGTCAGACAAACTACCGAGATAACTTCCATCTTTAACCAAATATACCCATTTTTAGATTCAACACATGTCACTGAGATATTAGAATCCGTGTGATTAAGTTTCCTCAAATAGACGCACAGTGGTCCGAAGGAGAGTTTAATTGAACATTGATAATAAGAAGGTAGACGTATTGGTGATTGGTGCAGGGGCCTCGGGAGCGGCCTTTACCTGGAAGCTAGCCAAATCGGGAATGAAAGTGATGTGTCTAGAACAAGGGGACTGGATAAACCCCTCAACTGACTATTCAACATCCAGTGCCGGTTGGGAAATACACAGGCAAACGGACTTTAACCCGAATCCCAATATTAGATCGTTGGATGTAGACTACCCAATCAATGATATTGGAAGCCCAATAGCCCCTCTAATGTACAACGCTGTCGGAGGTAGTACTATCCACTGGTCTGCCCACTTTCCTAGATTAAAACCATCTGATTTCCGAGTTAAAACATTGGATAATGTTGCGGACGATTGGCCGTTATCATATTTTGATCTTGAACCGTACTTTGATTTGAATGACAAAATAATGGGGGTTGCGGGACTCAATGGAGATACTGCCTATCCTCCAAAATCGCCTCGACAAACACCTCCAGTGGGCTTAGGAAAATTGGGTGACAAAATCGTTTCAGGATTCGACGAATTGGGTTGGCATTGGTGGCCTTCGGATTCAGCAATAAATACGGTCGAATATGACGGTCGACCCGGTTGCAACAACTGCGGACCTTGTGATCTCGGATGTTCGATAAAAGCTAAATCGAGTACAGATGTTACCTACTGGCCTAAAGCATTGGAACTGGGCGCCGAACTGATTACCAATGCCCGTGTAAGAGAGATTACTGTTGATCAATCTGGAAAGGCAAAAAGTGCCATATATTATGATTCTAAGGGTGAAGTAAAAGAACAATATGCTTCAATCATAGTACTGGCCTCAAATGGTGTTGGAACACCTAGGATCCTATTAAATTCAACATCATCTAAATTTCCTGAGGGTTTGGCCAATTCAAGCGGTCTGGTAGGAAAGAACTTGATGTTTCATCCTTATTCGATAGTAACCGGCCTATTTGATGAGGATTTGGAGGGACATAAAGGACCAACCCCCTTGAATATAATCTGTTCCGAGTTCTACGAAACAGATCCTAGCCGAGATTTCGTGAGGGGATATACCTATCAAGTGGTTCGTTCGTTAGCTCCTTTGGCAACAGCTCTTAGTGGTCACATCCCGTGGGGTGAAAATCACCATGCAACTTTCAAGAAGAGGTTCAATCGAACTATAACATTTGCCGTAATAGGCGAAGATTTGCCGGAAATTCATAATAAAGTCACGATAGACCCAAAACTTACAGATTCTTTTGGTATACCATCCCCTAAAATTGAGTATGAGCTGAGTGAGAACAGTCGCAAAATGCTGGATCACGGCATCGGAACAGCTACTCAAGTCATGAAGACGGCAGGTGCGATAGAAATCACCCATGATCCTCTAAAACGAGAGGCCGGATGGCATCTAATGGGAACAGCCAAAATGGGAGCAAACAAGGATGAATCTGTAGTAAACAAGTATGGCCAAGCTCACGATGTAGATAACTTATTTATTATCGATGGAAGTATATTTGTTACCGCCGGAGCAGTTAATCCAACCTCCACTATCCAAGCCCTAGCACTATACATTGCAGAACATATCGTATCCAAATCTAGAGAATTCTTAGGCAAATAGCAAAAATTTAAGGGAACCCGCCTTATGAAAACACTATCCAAAAACAATGCCGATATTTTAGGTGAAATGGTAGATTTGCTTATACCGGCAAATAAGAATTTACCTGCACCTTCCAAAATTAACGTTGTGGAACACATAGACGATGCCCTTTCAAATACCCCTAAAATGAAGCGGATTTTTGTCGAGGGCCTTGCTGATATCAACAATAAAGAATTTTTGTCATTACCAAAAATGGAACAAATTGCCTTGTTGACGAAATATGAATCGTCCAACGGGACTTTTTTTTCACTACTTCTGCGTCATACCTACAATGCATATTACACAAACCCGATAGTTGTCGCCGGAATCGGCATGACGGGAAGACCACCTCAACCCCTGGGTTATACCTTGGAAAAAGGCAACCTTACATTATTGGATAAAGTGATAAAGAAAGGGCAAATTTGGAGAAACCCGTAGTTCTATGTGTTTAAAATCCTTCCCAAAATTTGGCAAAAGGATCCAAATGGTCTCCGAACTCTTGACGGGCCTGAAACATTTTATTTCTCATTACATCAATATTTTCACGGCAACTCGGTTGGTCAGATAAATCATTCAACTCATTGGGATCAGTTGCCAGGTTGAATAATTGGGTCGACCGAACTCCTCTTACGTTATATTCAATCAATTTCCAACCCTGGTTTATCACCGCTCTCTGAATATCCTTATAAGCATAATATAAGTAATCACGAGGGCCCATCTCATTTTCTTTTATAGCGCTAGTCATGCTTTTGCCCAGAACGCTTTCAGGAATATCAATGTTGATCATGTCACATATAGTTGGGTATATATCCGCTGTATAAACCAAGGACTCTCGAACTGTGTTACGGGGTATTCCTGGACCACAAAAAATCATTGGTATATGCACACTGTGATCATATAAATTTTGTTTCCCAAAAAGACCATGTCTTCCTAGAGCAATTCCATTGTCCCCCGCAAAAACTATGATGGTTTTATCAATCTGATCCGATGTTTTTAATGCGTCCAAAATAACTCCTACCTGTGAGTCAAGATGAGACACCATGGCATAATATTCAGCGATGTGGCATTTTACTTCAAATTTCTCTCTAGGAATTGCTACCAAAAGTTCATCCCTAGAATCAAGTTCCCCATTGTCAAAAGGGTGCTGACTCATAAAATTCTCCTCGATTCCTATTTTCTCAGGAGGATACATATCGTAAAACTCCTGGGGAGTAGTTCGGGGATCGTGTGGTGCCATAAAAGCTGTATAGCAAAAGAAAGGATCTTCCTCGTCGTAACTTAAAATGAAGTCTGCGGCCTGACTTGCAAATAAGTCACTAGAATGTTCTCCGGCATGGACATGATCAGCAATCTTCTCTTCCATCAAAGCAGGAACTCTATAGGATTGGACCCTCGCCTCATAGGTTTCAACAGGTTCATACTGGTGTACCGGAATCATGTCTTTAGATACACGTCCAGGATATGTTCCTGATGGATCATAAGAATGGACTGGTACCATCCAGTGATCGTATCCACCTCCAAAATAAATGTCGGCTCCATCTTGAAAGCTACGTGTATATGATTCTGTCCCATTATGCCATTTACCAGTCCCCCAACAATGGTATCCAGCTTTACCTAAAGTCTCTCCCAGCATAATGTGATCCTCTGGTATATGCTTTCCGGAATCTTCAAGGTGGAATAGTGTGCGCCCAGTCATCAACATAGCCCTACTCGGCATACAAACCGCTGTGTCAGTACCTCCCATAATGTAGGCATTGATAAGCGAGGTACCGTTTTCTACAAGCCAGTCAATATTAGGGGTCGAGATATTTATATTACCAAGAGCGTGAATAGTATCGAACCTTTGGTCGTCAGTAAAAATTACTAAAATGTTTGGCTTTGACATTATTTCCCAATGTAGTTTGGTTTTCTTTTTTCCAGAAAAGCCCTTACAGCTTCCTTTTGGTCCTCAGTGTCGTAAAGCATTTCCCCTGCCGAATCCTCGTCAGAAACTATATCGTTCCAATCATGCATCCTAACCCGAAGTAGTTGTTTAGTTTGTCTAACCGCCAAAGGTGGATTTCCTGCAATCTCAATCGCTAATCTCATACATTCATCCAGTAAATCTGAGGGAGCAACAACATCATTCACTAGGCCTTTTGACAATGCCCATTCAGCATCGTATATCTTCCCGGTCAATGACATTTCTGCAGCAACACCATGGCCAGCTATAGCCTTGATGGTAGCAGAGGCTGCAGTATCTGGAACTAGTCCACGTTTCACAAAAATTGCTGAAAATCTTGATTTCTCAGTAGCGATCCTAATATCACTGGCAAGAGCAATAGATAATCCAGCTCCCACTGCCGCCCCGTTTACAGCAGCGATCACTGGTTGCGGTAAATTACGAATAGCTGGAGCCAATTCCTGTATCCTTCGACGTCCTGGAGTAGATTTATCTATACTTCTTCTGTTTTCTGATCCTGAGGAGCCCATTCTAGACAAATCAGCACCGGAGCAAAACGCTCTACCATTTCCCGTAATGACTAACACACGAATTTCAGGAAATAGTCCTGGTAATTCATCCAAAATCTCATGGAATTCCAAAGTTAGTTCACGGTTTAACGCATTCATGACCTCAGGCCTGTCGAGGGTTAAGAATCCGATATGATCATTTACGCTAAACGATAGGTTTTTATAATTCTTCATTTTACTTTCCTTTGGCTGCACAATGGTGTTGACCAGGACTATAAAAAGTACCCAACTAGATTGAAGTCAATGATATTGACTTACCTACCGTAACACCAGATTTAAGGCTCTTTCCAAATAAGTCTGAACCAGTTGTAATTTATAGCCATTTTGGCCTAGGATTTTTGCGTCCGCAAAAACCTCAGAGCTAATTGCCTTAACGTCTATATCTTCCACACAATATCCGATTAACTTTCCCTCCGCTGAACTCAAATGCCAAGGGATCGGAGCCACACCTCCGGCTGCTATTCCAGCCTCAGTGATTAATCCTTTTTCCATTTTGACCATAACAGCGACGCTCGCAATTGCGAAGTCCATTGATTGTCGTTCTTTTGCCTTCAGATAAACGCTTTTCCCATCCATTGATTCTTTTGGTATTTGCACCGAGATTAAAATATCTCCTGGCTCTAGAATATTCTCCCTAGTTACGTCAACTTCAGGCCCTGCAAAAAAGTCATCGATAGGAATGGTAATTCTTTGCAAATCCCTGAAAATCTCCACCTTCGCCTTTAAGGCAACCAAGGCTGTTGCAGAATCTGAAGGATGGACGATGTAGCAAGAACTCCCTCCCAAAATCGCATTATATTTATCTGAGCCTCCGACCGCAAAGCATTTTTCTCCACCCTTTTTAAGACAATTAAATCTGACATTCCGATAGTACCAACACCTTGGCCTTTGACATAAATTACCCCCTAAAGTAGCAATATTCCGTATTTGCGGAGTAGCAATGGAAGTTGCCGCTTCTGCCAAACTTTTTATTCTAGATCCGATATCCGCATCACTTGCAATCTCATCAAGAGTGACCATGGACCCTATCGTTAATCCCGAATTATTCCATACCATTCCAGACATATCTTTAATATCTGAAGCACTGATCAGCAAATTCGGTTCAATGACTCCTTGTTTCATTTCAGTCACTAGATCAGTACCACCAGCCAAAAGATGCCCTTGGCCAACATTCTTAAGAAGTTTTGAGGCTTCCTCCAATTCAGTTGGTTTGTGAAATGTGAAGGTTTTCATCGAAGTCTTTTAAGCGCTGTTAAAACACTATCCGGGGTAAAAGGCAAATGATTTAGCCTTACCCCCGTGGCATGATACAAAGCGTTTGCGATCGTCGGAGCTGGAGCAATACAGGGAGTTTCTCCCAAGGATTTAGCTCCGAAGGGACCAACAGGATCAGTTGAATCAGCGAAAATCACCTCGATTTCCGGGTACTCCATTATGGTAGGGCTTTTATGTTCCAAGAAACTAGCATTGAGAGTCACCCCACTCGAATGATCAATTTCCATATCTTCCAAAAAAGTGAATCCCATCATTTGAGAAATTCCACCACGAACCTGACCTTCGGCCATTTTTGGATTAATTATCCTACCTGAATCATGCACCGCGACATATTTGATAATTTTTACATAGCCTGTCTCTATATCTACCTCGATTTCTGCAAAATGAGCTCCAAACGAATTAACTATGTAATCTTTGCTTCCCGGAGTGACAGAAACGGCAGTTTTAAGTAACCCTGATTTATTTGCTAGATCCGCAAATTTGACTCCATCGCCACTCATAGAACACACCCCGTCGGGAGTAATATACAAACCCTCTGTATCAGTCAATCCTATTGCTTCCGAGGCTGCCTCAACAACAATACTGGCAAGTTGATTAGCGGCCCGAACTGCCGCCTGCCCAGCCGAAAAAGTGAGAGTTGAACCAGCAGTCATCGGGGATTGAGGAGTATTATCAGTATTTCCACTGTTAAGTCTTATCATCTGGGGCAATACACCTAAGGTGTCGGCAGCCATTTGCAAAACTACGGTTGAGCTACCTTCCCCAACATCCATGAAACCAACATTTAAAGTAAAACATCCATCTTTATCTAGAGACATTTCGGCATTTGATTGACCTCCCGGGCCTCCTCGATAAATAAACATACTCATCCCGATTCCTCTCCTAATGGGTCCGGTAGGAGTTGGAATTTGATCTCTTTTGTCCCAGCCAATTGCATCAGCTCCAAGTATTAGGCATTGCCGTAATTCATTACTTGAAAAAGGGACTCCACCCTCTACAGGTTGAGTGTCAATTATCTGACTTTTCGGTGTAGTCCGCTCTCCAGGCTGTCCTTCAGGGCCTACATGATTCATGAGTCGAAATTTCAGAGGATCCATTTTTAATTTTTCAGCAATCTGATCTGACAAAGACTCCAATGCAAAATGACCTTGAGGGGCTCCTAATGCCCGATAAGACCCTGCGGTAGGGGTATTTGTATAGACGAGCTGGCCTTCATATTTCACGTTGGGACACCTGTAGAGGTAAAGAGCCCCCTGGCCCGCCCTTCTAACCACACCGGGGCCTGACGAAAGATATGCCCCAGTGTCCATAACTGTTTTGACATGTAC
>VFFY01000131.1 GCA_009392675.1 SAR202 cluster bacterium
ACCTACAAATCTTGAATTCACCTGCTCTATCAAAGGGTCGATTCGAGCTTTCATGTTTCCTATTGTTGCGGGTACATTATCTCGAACTGTGTCAAGTGTCGGGCCTAGCCGTTCCACTATTATGTCGGAAAACCTTTCAGCCTTTTCTCGCCAATAATCACTTTTCTCTAAAAGTTCAGAACGGGTTTCAGACCCAGGTTTAGGAGCCATTAGTATTCCAGCAACAGTTCCTATAATTGCCCCAAGAATAAGCCCGGTGGAAAACCCCCCCCCATTGTCTTTAGCCATTAGTTGTCTCCTTTTCGGTGTTTTTTTCTGGAAAATCCCCCGGCCAAACTAAGCAATTTTATAATGCCGCTGAAAAGTCCTATGTTTCCCAAGAATTTATCTGTGATGGTATCGGTGATATTTTCCACATTTTGAGAGTTCCTAGTCAGAGATTCCAGCAGACGATTGATATTTTTAATTGTTAAAAATAAGAAAGTGCAAATTAATGGGAGGCAAATGATAAATGCGATGTCCCGTACTAATCCAATTATTTCATAAATATTTGAGTCCATAACAGTTGTTTAATCCTAGCATAATAGAAAAGCACTCGACAAAATGAATTGTCGAGTGCATCTTAAATTGTTCATTGGCGCTTGAATTATGGCTTAATAAGGATTCTTACAGAGCCTTCCTTATCTTTTCTCTGGGTGACGATGTCATGACTATTTTTATCTGCCCAGACTATTAAGTCATAGGTATTCAAGACATCAGGTATGATCACTTCCACAAACGATGAGGAATCATCACTTATTTGCGCACTAATAGCGGCTATTATCCCGGCACAGGTCTTTCCGGTACCATCTATTATTATCCATCCGTCTGATTCTTGGTTTACCGACGGGGTTCCATTTTCACTGTATACATTTACCTCACCGGTTTGCCTGAGATCTAGTTGGGTTTTAAACTCTGATACAGATTCCCAATGAACCCTAGAATCCCGATCGCCTTTTTGGCAAACGGCTCCTCTGACCCCAACTATATCAGGGTTAACCCTTGATAATTCGTCAAGGTCACTCATTTTCAGGTGGCCTGACAGAGCTGTGCTCATACCCAATTCCTTTCCTTCCAGAACCATCTCTTTGAGACGTCCCTCAGGCATAAAATCGAATAAATTCCTACCGTCTTTGACAAGAGTATCTATTAAAAATCCGTCACATTGGCCTTCTTTCGCTAATTTCACCATCAAGTTTGGGTCAATCCCACCATCATAGAGGAGGTTGTCTGCAAAAAGTGAACCGATGAGTTTAGTTTGGGTTCCTGTTAAAGCTTCTTTTGCTGCTAATAATGTTTCAAGGGCAACATTGTATTCACTTACCATGAAGCCTACCTTGACCGAGGTTGCATCAAGTATTCCAGCGGCATAAACGGCCATGGAGACTGTGCCTATCTGGTTAGGGACCACCCCTAGGGTCACACTTGCATGGTGGGCACTGGGAACCGCATTTCTGATCTCTTTTACTACGTTAGGATGAGCTGAACCGACCAGGGCTTCTTGAAGGTTCTTGACGTCGACTATATCGGCTCCGCCTTTTAGAGCCTGCTTTGCTTCATATAGATCTTGGACACTTACCATAAGAATCATTTCGTATATTCCTCGTGACTATTCATGACTATTTCTATTCTAAGTTCCTGTTTACTGGATGCCTCTAGCGGCTGCTATATCATTTTTTAACTGTTCTTTTTCATCATTTGTAAGATCTGTCAGTGGTGCCCTGACGTGGCCGCCAGACATACCCATAAGTTCACCCCAGTACTTGCATAAGGAGGCAGGTAAGGCTCCTCCCATTTTCTGTACAGTGTATTTCCACCATTTGTCTGAAACTTCTTTAATTGGTTTTATGTTAGTGTCATAGAAATCGTCATCTAGATCCCCTTCCATCACTTTGTCAATAAACTGCACGTAGTGGTTGGAATCTGGTGTGTCAAATCTCCAGTCAGAGGTGTTGGCAAACATAACTTGTTGTTCAAAACCTAGTTCTTTTCCTTTTTGGAATATCCATTCATCAGGGGTACTTATGATAGCCTTCTTCCCTATTTTTAGGTGAGTGTCAATTGAAAGTTCCGGATTGAAACTGGCCTCTTTGACTCCTACTACATTTGAAATATTGCAAATGCGGTCTAAACCGTTTACATCTAAAACAGTTCCAAACTGTGGGGAGTTGTAATACATAATTGCCAAATCTGTGTTGTCAGCTAAACTTCTGACCCAATCTATCACCTGATCCTCGGTTCTTGTAGCAAAGTAAGGAGCAGCCACGATTAGTAAATCAAACCCAGCATGTTCCGCATAGCTAGCTAGATCTAGCATTTCCTTTAAAGAGGTATGGGACACGTGAGCTCCTATTGGCCAATCATTCCCAGCCTCATCACTCACAATGTCATATACTCGCAATCTTTCCTCTTTGGTTAGAGTCCAGAACTCTCCCATGCCCCAGGTACAACCGGCACCTCTAGTTCCTAAAGATTTCACATGCCGTATATCTCTGCGCAATCCTTCCTCATCTATCTCATCTTCTGGCGTAAAAGGTGTCATTAGGGTGGACCATTGCCCGCGAAGGTTTTCCCTTGCCCAATCGACCGCTTCGGTTTTGCTGTATTCAGCCATGCTAATGAACCTCAATATTTGAACTTATTAATATAGTTACTAAACAAGCAACTGATACTAGAAATGATCGGAATTAATAATAGTAAGGCAAGGCAAGCAGTGTCAACGCGGGGATCGATGTATAAGGAAAACTACAAAGTTTTAGTAGTCTAGTACTCAGTCTTTCATCGCCGCTTTGTACTGGGTCCTCAAGCAGCGAGTACATATACTGATTTTTTTCATATGGCCATTAATTTCGACGGTGGCTTTATGAATATTCAGATTCCATGTCCTTCGAGTTCGTCTCTTCGAATGGCTGACATTATTACCAGTACGTACCTGCGTTTTACAATTTGGAGCTTCACATGTAGCCATTTTTCGCCTTTCAGTAATTTTATTGTCTGTATTCTTATGAACCTTTGAACCAGTTTTCGGGTTGCTTATTTGCCTTAGAACTGGAAGAAATCCAAGTTAAAAAATACCATATCCTTTATTATACTTCCAGCATATTTTTGTTGTGGTGTATCTATGACGGATTCCAATGTAACAACAGCAGACACATTTTTAGGAATGTTTAGCTCCTCTGTTGTTTTTTTTAAAAGACATGTTGATGCTATAAATGCTCTTAATGTTTTTCCAGTTCCCGATGGGGATACTGGGACAAACATGTACGGTACATTGCATGGAATTCAATCTCGTATGTCATCGGCTTCATACAATAATCTTTACGAACTTATGGATCAACTTGCAGAGGCCGCCCTATATGAGGGCAGGGGTAACAGCGGAATAATTTTGTCTCAAATCTTTCAGGGTTTGGTTGACCATTTGTCTTGTAATAGGTCCAAAATCGATTTTGAAATTATAGCCGGTGCCATTAATAACGCCCGCCTTAAGGCATTCAAATCTGTCAAAGACCCTTCTGAAGGCACCATGCTCACAGTGCTTTCAGACGTGGCAAGCAAAGCAGACTCTCTTAAAGAAAAAAAATTTTCTATTAAACATTTGTTCCAATCTCTGGTGAAAGAGGCAGAACAATCGGTAAACAGGACACCCGACTTACTCCCGGTATTAAGGGAAAGTGGTGTAGTAGATTCAGGGGCCTACGGGCTTGAGGTCATACTGAAAGGTATGTCAATTTTCCTAGATGGAAGTGACCCGGATACTTTTCCTGTTGCGTTGAGATTTCCAGAAGGGGAAGGTGCAGGGGTTGAGAATCTTATATTGGATCATTTTGGATCTGAAGATGATTTTGGATATTGCACTCAATTTCTACTGGAGACTAGTCAAAATTTGCAGATTGTGGAGAAGCTTTTTGAAGGTGTAGGTAATTCCATTGTTATTGTGGGAGAGCAGAGGATATTCAAGATTCA
>VFFY01000132.1 GCA_009392675.1 SAR202 cluster bacterium
ATCTAATTCCTAAAAGCCTTTTGTTTTGTTCGGGATTTGCAACCACGGCATTAGGGGTCGCAAGGAGCGGCCTAAATGCTGTGATTCAATTATCATCGGCAAAAACCCCTCAAGAACAAGAACTACTGATGAATCAACCTTTTGTTCAACGTGAAATTGGACAGGCCGAGGCCTTATGGAGATCAGCAAAATCCTATCTCAGAGACAGCGCTGAAGCTGTGTGGGAGAGTGCGGTGAAAGAAAGAGTAATACCCTTGGAAAGAAGAATAAATTTGAGGCTTTCCAGCACACATGCCATCAGAGAGGCTGTTAAGGTCACCGATATGGCTTATTCTCTTAGTGGAGCGACGGCAATTTTCGAGAGTAGTCCGATACAAAGACGTATGCAAGATGTGAGGGTTATTGCCCAACAAATCCAAGGAAGAATGTCACATTACGATACAGCTGGGCAATTTTTTCTCGGTCTGGATCCCCAGAGCAGATTGTTTTAGTTAGGATTTATTACTACTTTTTCGGTTTAATTATCCCAAATGAGCTTGTGTACCCATGAATATACGTGGTATCTCCGACAGGGCCAATTTCTCCGTTGCAGAAAAAACCTGTGAGAGGGATTTCTCCTATAAGAGCCTTAAACATATTCGTATCATGGTCGGCTTCTCCATATAGGTACGAACCTCTTCCTAGACATGAAAATAAGAGGGCTCCAAATTGATCATACCTTTCTTGATCTGACTTATAGTCTTCCAACATTATTTTCAGATTTTCTGAGGAAGTACTTGAGTCACGGAGGTGAAATTGTACAAGCTGACCTTCTTTCAGTATTTCACCGATAGCTATTTTGCCTTCTTCAGGGTTTCCCCCAACGATATTGCGGATTAAAAAATCTCCGTTGTTAGGAACATCGATGAAAGGATCATTTACTATGCCCATAAATAAGGAATGTTGGAATAATTGCTGATCTGAACTGGAGAGGTTGTTATATATTCCCGACAAAACTTCAAACGGAGGTTTGTTATCAAGACTTGTCAGTATATTTCTCTCACATCCTGTGATGTTCATCAAAGTACCTATTGGTTTGCAGCCCTGAGCGACAATGGTGTCTATTTCTATGTCACCATGCAAGGCTATCCCAACGACACCACTCTCAAAAGTATCTCTGTTTAAATAAATAGCGTTAGTGCCTTGTTGTGATCCACCACTAGCGATCCCACCAATTATTGTTGAATTAGGAAAAGCATAATCCATTCCATTCACGAGATTTTGGATCTCGACGCTGAAAGGGTCTGAAAGAATGATAAATTTGGGTTCCGAAATGTGTTTTACCTTGAAAAGGCTTTCCCATTTTTCGGGTGATTCGTCGCCATCTGGTAATTCGCTATCAGTAATATGGAACGGTGTAATTGAAACATCCGACATTTCGGCACCCGTCAAAGCAACCCCTGCTCTATGTTCAACCTCTACCCCGTTTCCTATGACACCATTACCTGAGCAGCCAATCAATATGGTTTTGGGGAAATATTCATAAATTAGACCGGGTAAATTTTGATATGAAGGTTGAAAATCAGGAGATATAAATGCAATTAAAATGTCAGGTTGCCCAGCTAAGTCGGCTTCAATTCCAGACAAGCATTCCCTTATTGCGGTTTCAAAATCTGTGGCATCTGATATTTTGGAAGACCATTTCATGATGTTCTCTAGTATCCCTTGATTCCACTACCACTTCCGATCATTTCTCTAACAGAGTCACGAACCGCAATGGTGGCATCTACTGACACCATTATGTCTTCATTTCGGAACTTGCCTGCAGCATGTATTTTTTCAGTTCCTTCATCGGTGACTTTAATGCAGTCAGGATGGTCAGGTTGGCCTGGGAATCCCATGGATTGGGCAAGATCGTTTGGTCCACCAGCAAATACATTTATTTCATTCACCTTCAGTATTTCATCCAAATTGTTGTAGGCCTTAATATCTTCTATTTGCGGCATGAGTAAAAGATCGTCATTTGTGTCTTGCATCATCTGCTTCAGATCATCTAGAAGGCCAAATCTCTGAACCCTTTTGCTGGTGTAACTTCGATGGCCCGTCGGTGCAAAATAGCAGCAATCCACCATTGCCTCCGCTTCCTCACGAGTGTTTACAAAGGGAATGGTTATGGCTTTTATTCCGCGGTCAATGTAATTCAATATGTTGCTAGGTATTTGGTCTGGAACACGCATAGTGGGAGTTACTCCCCATCCGTCACACATTCTACAGAACCTGTCTATCGTTTCTGGTGTGACCGGAGCATGTTGCCCGTCATAGTTCACAAAATCTAGACCCATAGCCCCGGCAAGTTCCACCATTTCATCAGCATAAAAACTTAAAGATATGCCATAGGATTTCTTACCTTCTTTCATGTTCGAAATAATTTTGTTGCTCATTGTTATTTACTCCTTTGGTCATTTATCAAGCCGATTAATTTGCAGGTTGGACTAGTTCAATTAATACTTTGTCGGGCCCTTCAATGTAGGCTAACTTTGTGCCGCCCTGTATCACAGTTATATTTAAAACGATTGGGATTCCTGACGCTTCAAAATTTTCTATGTCGGATTGGATGTCATCAGTTTGGAACCCAAAATGTTCAAGTCCGAGTACATTTAATTCTGCAGGGGTGGTTTTTCGGGATGAACCATCAGGTTGAGAGGATATATTTAATCTGGTTGAACCTCCGGCATCCAGGCTTA
>VFFY01000133.1 GCA_009392675.1 SAR202 cluster bacterium
AAAAGAGGTATGTGTATATGGGTAATATAGGAGTAACTACATTTCCAACCGATTATTCTATAGACATAGCAGTCTTGGCAGCGAAGGCGGAAGAGGCTGGCTTTGACTCTTTGTGGGTTGCTGAGCATCCGGTATTACCCGTTGGTGCAGAAACACCTTGGCCGGGTCCAGGTGGTGTGATACCCAAAAAGTATGCCGATGTGGCCGATCCGTTTGTGGCTTTAGGTCGAGCTTCGGCAGTTACAGATAAACTCTTTTTAGGAACAGGGATTTGCTTGGTGCCAGAAAGAAACCCTCTCTTACTTGCAAAAGAGGTAGCTACTTTAGATATGTATGCCAAGGGCAGATTTTTGTTTGGTATTGGGGCGGGCTGGTTAAAAGAAGAAACCGATATTATGGGCGGTGATTTTGCCCACCGTTGGACTCAGACCAGAGAATCCGTGATGGCCATGAAAGAACTTTGGACGACGGTGGAAAGTGAATATCATGGCAAATATTATGATTTCCCTCCTGTGTATTCTTTCCCAATGCCAGTTCAACGACCACACCCTCCCATATATCTGGGCGGCCATGCAAAAAATGTATTTAAAAGAGTCGTAAGTTGGGGCGATGCTTGGATGCCGAACCGTATAACCCCGGAGGATATTGAGAGTGGTAAAAATGAACTCAAAAGGCTTTGTGAGGAATCTGGCAGAGATTTTTCCACAATAGGAATAACCGTTTATGGTGCCACCCCTGATCCCAGCGTAGTAAGCGAACTTTTTTCAGCAGGTGCTGAAAGGATAGTTTTATCCATTGATAGTATCCCTGAGAAAGAAGCCTTGGAACAATTAGACGGGTTTGTTAACGATTTCCTTTAAAGGCTTGTGAACCCTACACCAATTTGCGCAGGGACTTCTGTTATACTTCGGGTTGGTATCTCCCTGTGAAGCGTCCGTGTTTTGAGGTCCGGACCCTCATTGAGGAGAAATTTTTTTGCCCCGAAATACTTGCCCCTTATGGGCTTAACAAAATATTGAGATAAGTTTAGGAGAATTGCGGATGCCCGCATATGCCATCCTCGGTGCCCAATGGGGTGATGAAGGGAAAGGTAAGATAATAGATTATCTTTCTCGACGAGCTGATATTGTGGCTAGGTTTTCTGGTGGCAACAATGCCGGCCACACTGTGATAAATGACTTGGGTGATTTTAGCCTTCACTTGGTTCCATGTGGTGTTTTTACCGACGGAGTCATGAATGTTATCGGGAACGGTGTAGTAGTTGACCCGGATGTTTTGATCGAAGAGATGGAGGCATTGCAACGAGGTGGTATCGATATAAGTCACTCACTCATGATTAGCGAAAGAGCTCATCTCATAATGCCATATCACGTCATCTTAGATACTTTAGCGGAAACACGACGAGGCAATCAGGCTATAGGCACCACTGGTAAAGGAATCGGACCTGCTTATAGCGATAAGACTTCTAGGACTGGTATTAGGGCTGCCGATATTTTGGATATAGAGACCCTAAAGGTACGTTTGGAATCAATTCTTCCGTTTACAAATGAGATTTTGGAAAAAATATACGAAACTGAACCAGTCTCCTTAGATTTAATACTAGAGAAAAGTGAATATTGGCGGAATCGATTGGGGTCCTTTATTAAACCTGTCGGGCGGTATGTGCATGATACTTTGGATAGCGGAGGTACAGTAGTTCTAGAGGGAGCCCAAGGTATATTGCTTGATTTGGATCATGGTACTTACCCGTTCGTAACGTCATCCAGCCCAACCATCGGCGGTGCTAGCACGGGGCTAGCGATCCAGCCTAGGCAAATAACAAATGTGTTGGGTATATTTAAGGCTTACAATACAAGAGTTGGTTCAGGGCCATTTCCTACCGAATTATTTGATAGTGTTGGTGAAGGAATTCGCACTATTGCAAAAGAATTCGGTACTACAACAGGAAGGGCAAGAAGAATAGGGTGGTTTGATGGGGTGCTGGCGAGATACAGCAATAGGATCAATGGGTACACCTCTGCTGTCATTACAAGATTGGATGTGTTAGATCATTTAGACTCTATAAATATTTGTGTGGGATACAAATTAGATGGTGAAAATCTCGACGAACCTCCAGGAGGAGTGGCCGCTCTAGAAAGGTGTTTACCGGTCTATGAAACTCTAGAGGGGTGGGATACACCCACCGCCGGTATATCAGAGTCCTCAAAATTGCCAATTAACGCAAGGGTGTATGTGGATCGTCTGGAGGAGTTAATTGGTTGCCCAGTTGACATTATTTCAACAGGACCTCATAGAGATCACACAATAATGGTAAGGGATATACTAGTCTCCTGAACTAAACCGATTGGCAATATTTAGGAAACCGGCAGATCGGCCTCGTATTTGTCCATTACAGGATTAAATGTCGATATGAAGTCTTCATCTGGGTCGCAGAGCGGAAGTCTGACTGGTCCGGCATTAAACCCTGCTCGATTGACGGCATATTTGATTGGAATTGGGTTGGTGACCCAAAAAAGAGCTTTGAAGATTGGTAGTAACCGCTTGTGTTCGGTGGCGGCACTTTCAATATTTCCTTCAAGGATGAGTCCCATCATAGTTTTGATCTGGTTTCCATAGAGGTTAGAAGCAACACTTACTACTCCATGTCCTCCAACACACATGATGGGAAATGTTTCATCATCATTTCCAGACCAAACCCTAAACCCGTCAGGAGCTTTGTCAATAATATTGGTTATTTGAACATAATCGCTTGAAGCTTCTTTCACTCCCACTATGCTATCTATCTCAGCAAGTCTCAGTGTAGTTTCTGTTGTCATGTTCAACGCTGTTCTAGATGGGACGTTATAAAGTAGTCCCGGAAGAGAAGTCGCTTTTGATATGGTCTTAAAATTTTGGTAGAGTCCTTCTTGTGTAGGCTTGTTGTAGGCGGGTACCGTCAACAGCAACCCGTCAGCTCCAACCTTTTCTGCCTCAATAGACAGTTCCACAGATTTTCTATGGTTATTATCTGTCGTTCCGGCAATTACTGTGGCAGTGTCTCCTACAGCTTCTTTCACCTCGGCAAATAACTGCACCTTTTCGTCATCTGACATGGATGGAGATTCCCCTGTGGTCCCGCCTATCACCAGTCCGTCAGTTCCTGAGGCAACTAATCCTTTTGCGAGTTTTCTGGCTTGAGGAAAGTCAATATTACCAGCTGAATCAAACGGGGTAATCATAGCTGTGAGAAGTCTTCCAAAATCTACCATGTTCCTATTTCCTCCAGTTACTTTCTGAAACTATGTCACGTTTCATCATTTCTTCTGCTATTTGAATAGCATTAAGAGCTGCACCCTTTCGCAAATTGTCGCAGACAACCCACATAGCTATTCCATTTGGATGTGAGATATCTTTTCGGATTCTTCCTACGAGAACATCGTCTCCCCCAGCAGCGTCTATTGGCATAGGATACACGTCAGAGAATGGGTCGTCTACAATCCTTATACCGGGCTCATTTTCTAACATTTCTGTGACTTCACTCGGCGTTATTGGATCTTGGAATTCAATATGAATTGCCTCACTGTGACTCACAGCAACCGGGACTCTCACACATGTCGCAGAAACCAAAATATTGGAATCGTGGAGAATTTTTTGGGTTTCATAGAGCATCTTCATTTCTTCTCTCGTGTACCCGTTTTCTTGAAAAGGCTCTATATGGGGTAATACATTGAAAGCTATTTGGTGAGGATATTCTTTGGTTGTAATTGGATTATCGTCTAGGACCGCTTTGCTCTGGTGTTTCATTTCAGTCAGTGCGGCTGTCCCAGTTCCAGTTACAGACTGGAAGGTGTCGACAACAACACGTTTGATAGAAGATTTCTTCCTCAAGGGATTTAACACCATCACTAGAGGTGTAGTAGAGCAATTCGGTATGGCAACTATTCCTTTGTGATTAGATAAATCATCAGCATTTACTTCGGGGACAACTAACGGAACATCTACATCCATTCTGAAGGCTGAACTATCATCGATAGCCACTGTTCCATGTTTCGCAGCTAGCGGCGCCATCTCTCGGCTTACATCACCATTTGCAGAAATGAATGCAAAGTCAACCTCATCCAAAACTTCTGGTGTACAGAGTTCGACTGCTACTTCCTGTGATTTAAATCTTAATTTTTTACCCACTGATCGAGTTGAAGCGCATAGCCTTATTTCATCTATGGGAAAATTTCGTTGCTCAGCTATGTCCAAAAATACCTGGCCCACGGCTCCTGTTGCTCCCACAACAGCAATTTTGCAAGAATCCAAGGTTTCCTCCGTAAATTTGAATATTAAACCGGTGGATGAATCGACAAAAAATGGAGAGGATTATAGCCCCATAATTTTATCTAGTCCGACAGTCAATCCATTTGATGTTCCCGAGGCTTTTATTGCCATAATCACACCTGGCATAAAACTCTCTCTATTTATCGAGTCATGGCGTATTGTCAAGGTTTGGCCTAAGGATCCAAAAACCATTTCGTGATGTGCGACTCGTCCTGGCATTCTACCGCTGTGTATTACAACTCCTTCGTGTGTTCCGCCTCTGGTGTCGGCGATGAGTTCTTTTTCAGCCAATGGAGCCTCAAACCCACTTCCTTTTCCCTCTACAGCTGCTTGTGCTATTGCTATAGCGGTTCCGGATGGAGCATCTATTTTTGCTTCATGATGAACTTCTGTAAGGTCAGCATAGTCAAAAAACCTCGCAGCTTCTTTTACCAAATGCGACATCAGTACCGCTCCCATAGCGAAATTAGGAGCAATAATTATGCTTGTGTTGTTAGAGTCAGCCAAGGATCTGGCCTTTTCAAAATCCTCTTGGGATAAACCAGTTGAACCAATTACACAACTGGATCCTGCAGCAGCAGCCGCATCCATGACACTTTTTGCACCCGATGCGTTTGTGAAGTCGACTACAACGTCAGCTCCTTTAACCGCATCTTTTATATCTTTAAATACCGGTATGGATCCTTCCCCACTAGGCAATGGTATTTGATCAATGTTGGCGGCAATATCTGAACCACCAATTGGTTTCATACCGTCGGTTTTATCCACGGCATTTAAAACCTCCTGACCCATCTTGCCTAGGACTCCGTTAACAACGACTTTAATATCAGCCATGGTGGAACTCCTTTTATCACCTTGGTTCCTGTACAAAACCTA
>VFFY01000134.1 GCA_009392675.1 SAR202 cluster bacterium
ACCCGTCCTTTTGCGCTGAAAAATTATCCGACGTAATGTATGTACCGCCGTGGGCCTACCATGACTCACGGGAGTAGGGAAAGGGTATCCTAAGGGTTGTCCCGCCTGATTAATCCATACACGAGTTATCTATTGCGTGGGTTTGAGTGAGCATGTAATTCAACTCAAGAATTTGGATATCTGTCGAGTATCATAAAGATCCCGTGGCCTAATATTAGCTTTGGCCAATTTTGACCGCGTGTGTGAAAAATGATTGACCGGACCAAAAAATTGGCATACCATGCTTCATAGGTCTTCGGCTTTGGTTAAAATATTTGAAAATTCCAACTTTTTATTTGACCTTCCCTTAACATTGGAGAAATCGTGTCGACATTTCCGCTTTCAAACAATCTGATCAATCGTTTTCATGAGCAAGGTTTCATCAAAGTAGAAAGCTTTATTAACCAGGCACAAGTCGCAGAACTAGCCTATGATTATGATCAAGCCGCCTCTGGTGAGATTCACGTTCCCGCCTCCGGAAGCGATCATGTTAGGGGACAGATGGTGCAACTTGTCAACCCATCGCAACATATTACGGGTTGGCAAGAACATGCCTATTTTCTGCAAGCGTGGGATGTTGCCAAACAGCTGATCGGACAAGATGCCATCTATGTCTATGATCAGATGATTTTCAAACCTGCCCATCATCCAGCCGAGGTACCGTGGCACCAAGACGCGGGATATTGGAGGAAAACCCGTGGCTCGGACAATGCTGTCACTTGCTGGCTAGCCTTATCACCCGCTTGGAAAGAGAACGGCGGGATGCAATTCGTCGTAGGTAGTCATCAGGGAGAAATTGCGGAGCATTATAGCGTGGCTCATCGTTCTGAAATGAATGGTGCCTTGGAGACAAAGGTTGACCCAAGGCAGACTGTTGACTTATCCCTACAGTCTGGCGACGTAACTTTTCACCATTGCCGAATGCTTCACCATACAGGTGGAAATTATACCGACACACCCCGTCGAGGGCTTATCACCCACTTTTGGTCTAGTGATTAAAAGGGCAAAAGGACATGTATTACGTTAACAGGTTGGCTGTCCTCAGGTAACCTTTGTTTGACTAATATCAGCTAGGCACTACATTCCTGTGCTGGTGCAACAATGATGTCTCACCAGTGTTTGAAGGGTTCCTCAACCGGAAAAGTGGGCGGTCGAGTAAATGTGGGATCTATAAGAAAAGAAACTAGTGAAGGTAAAAGAAAGGGGTACCAGTTAGAACAGCTGATACCCGCCTGATTACCCCGTACACGAGTTATCTTTTCGCGGGTTTGAGTGAGATCAGTTTCACCATCAAAATAAATGAGTTTACTGATATTCTGACACCTTAGTGTTTTAGCCCCAATTATGACTGACGTTCTAACTCCAAAAGGCCTGTTTTCAATAACCATTATGGGTAAAACTCATACGTCTCCGTATTCAGCAAGATACTCAATAAGCTCCAACCACTTCCTATCATAAAATCGCCCAAGACAAGTCCCAGAAAAAAGGGCACAGCCCGACGGTAACTCCGAATTCCACCGTGCTTGAGGAGCAACCATTTAGACACCGTACAGATGACAAGTGGTAATAAAAGATCTCCCGGCAATTCACCACCACCTGCAATTAGGAATCCCAACGGGTGTATGGATAACCAGATGACTCTAGAGCGGAGATATACCAGAATCATCATGACCGAAAATCCCACCCCCATAAACGCTACTCCTGGCCAATCAGTATTAGTAGGATAGCAGATCCAATTCCTCAGCCACCCAAACCACCGGCGGCCATGGCCCAAGGCCCAAGGCCC
The DNA here is from genome assembly GCA_009392675.1 of SAR202 cluster bacterium. GTDB lineage: Bacteria > Chloroflexota > Dehalococcoidia > Lucifugimonadales > UBA826 > UBA11996. The sequence continues at coordinate 1,826 of VFFY01000134.1, forward strand.
AAAGTAGCCAGAATCCGCTCCGTGCTTATGGTACATATGGAGTTGAACCCAGAAGGCAACTAACACTCCAAAACCTGTAGCAAAGAGTAGGGTCACAAACATCCGTCGATGTGAAAGATTAGCTTGCTCCGCAATCTTGAATGCTTCCAACTGGTGTGGCATTTGCTGAGGTCGATACTCACTATTGAAAAAACAAACAGTCATTGACGTCAGATTCTGAGGCCCAAGTCGTCGAGTTCCTATCCATTTGCTTAATATCGTTTGCGGTGAATAGCCGAAACAGGTAAATACTCCCGCTTCTGCCCGTAGACGAGTCATCACGGTGGGTGCCACCAAAAAAAGGATGCCAAAGCTAGCTGCTACCCAGAAGGTCATGCCAGCCTTATAAAGTAAGAAAGACAAAGAGATAAGTCCAACCAGCAATCCCCTCACTGCTGTCCGATATGCAATTGGCTCTTTGGTATCGTCAATCACGGCATTCCCACCCCAAGCGCTTTTTATTACGTATATGAAGTGCTCCTTGCCAGTCCAAAAAAAACAAACGCAAAGTGCAAAAAATCCGCCCAATACCTGTTCACCTTGGAAAGGAAATCTGGCTAGGCTGTTCCAACCAACTATTCTGCCCAACATCAGTTCAACTCGTTTCATACCACAAAAGAAAATAGTGGAAAAAAGTATGTCCAGAGGCATTAGAAAAAGAATTCCAATAGCGAAAGGATACAAGGAAATGCGTATCAAATCATCGTCATCGGCCAGGAATCTGAGGGGACCTTCAGTCACAGTGAAATATGTACGTTTGATAGGAATGGAAGGAATTTGTGGAAAGAGAATACTGAGCCCGTTGATCAGACCGATGCTCGCAGCAATTGCAAAGCCTACCCACATACGTTTATTGTGAAAAAAACCGGAAGTTGGACTGGTCATTTCCAATGCCAGTTGAGCAATGGGATAGGTTAATCGTTCATGTTCCGTCCACTGACGCCGTAGGATAGTATTTAAACAAAGGAAGTTGAAGGCTAAAATCATAAAAATCAACAGCCAGGCTAATATGACTGGTGTCCATACTTTTAAGTTGTGAGGCAGGTAAAAGCTGGAATCTCCCATGTAGTATGCTTGTAAAGTCTTTCCATCAGAAACTGTCAACCAGCGAGGCAAATAGTGGATGAATAGCTCGTGAAACTCATTTTCTGGTGTGGCAAACCAGAATGCATACCCCAGCACAGACAGAACTGCTTGAAGTAGGTCCCCAGCCGACATTGTTGTCGTAATGCTCAGCATTATGTAAAGCACCAGTAATTCGCCGTGTCGGAGTGCCAAGCGAGGGATAATTTGGCGAATTAAGTTATTGACAACCATAACTATTGCCAAAAAGAAAATAACGTTAGACAGCGGAACAATCCAAGTGGGAAAGGTGTACCGTACCAATTCCATTTGAAGCAAAAAATAAGAATTGAGGGGTACGAGAACAAGCGAGATTAGTAGTAAGCGGGCCGTCAAGCCCGGCATTCTATTATTCATAAAAATCTGTATAATTTACTGATATGTACTGTGTGGCTTTTGGCAAGGTGGAATCTCCATTTGTCTTTTTCTAGGGAATGAGTGGTTGTTATTCCTACCACCTCTCCATCAGTCGTCCATTCCTACGTGTTATCCGACCTTTATTTCAAGCTAGCAATCTAGCTTACCTGCAAACGGTGAGTCAGAAACTATTATTTTAAGTGATAACGAATCAGATATCACAGGATATAGTTTCTCTACCCAAATAGTATTTAATAGCGATGTGCAAAGCAATATTCAATTAGCTGAAAAGTTCAATCCTTGATCATACTAGAGGCGATCATTGACCGCAACCCATACATAGCCTCGTAAGGTTGATGGCGAATGGTTAGGATATAATTCCTGTTTTGTCAGGAAAAGAAATGGTAGAGTATATGACCTGAGAAGTGTTATATTAGCATGAGTCAATTCTTTAGGGCTTAAGCGTAGATCAGACCTGTTTTGCAACCAAAAACCCTACTTATTACTATAGATTTTGTAAACTTAGGAGGAGCTTTATATGGAGAAATTAGGTTTAGTTTTTCTTGCATCGTTTTTTCTGTCTTTATTTTGTAATAGTTCACCCGCTATAGTCCCCGGCGCACTTTTGCATCTCGATGCCTCTGATAATCCAGGACACGAAAAATCATGGAAAAATCTGGGCAAGGCTGGAGGTGAACTGTTAGCAGCCGATGAAGCACCAGTTTTGGAAGAAGGTAAAATTGAGATTCTAAAACTGGGTGTTTCCGAGAACAACGTTAAGTACTACACTACAAAAAAATCACTTCAAACCTTTGGTGTAGAAGGTAAAAACCCGGAGCTACCAGTAGAGGACTGGACCTTAGAGTTCCTCTGTAAGCGAAATGGTGGATTATTTAAAGAGGAACACCATTTCGCGGGTTTCCAGAATATCCCCAAAGAAGGTCAGCAAGGAATCCGTCTCTGGATGGAAGGCGAAGATAAATTGGGGATTTCCATCCATGCCGGAGGCGGTAAGCAGGGTGTGCAACCGCTAAACATAAAACTCGA
>VFFY01000135.1 GCA_009392675.1 SAR202 cluster bacterium
ATTATTTTTATGGGAATTATATCAATTTGATAACTAACTCTAGTCACAAAAATATCCTGTTAACAAACGGGCCCTTCCAAAACTTCAGATGAAATACACCTCGGAAGAAATTCACCCTGGGATGGTTTCGATAGAAGTTCACCCTCCAATACAGATATGTTTCCACGCAGTACCACCGATTTTGGCCATCCTTTCACTCGATACCCTTCCCAAATACTGTAATCCTCCAGATGCAAATCATCGAGGGACAAATCCTTGTCCACTGTTGGATCGATAATAGTGATATCAGCATCACTTCCCGGGGCTATTACACCTTTCCTAGGATATAAACCAAGTATTTTCGCAGCATTGGTTGATGTTATATCTACAAACCTTTCTAAAGACATTCCTCTTTTCACAACCCCTTCCGTATATGCAACACCCATCCTGGTTTCAATACCATTATGGCCACCTGTTACATCTGCAACGGTCCTAAATTTAATTTTTTCCTCCCAGGTCGTCGAGACCAAATCAGTGGCTATGGTTGAAAGAGACCCTTCCATTAGTCCTCCCCACAATGAATCGCGATCTTCTTCACCTTTTAAAGAAGGATATGTGTGATATTTCATACCATTTTTACTGCGATAGTCTTGAAATGTAAAACAGGCATAGTTATGTAAAGTTTCACCATAAATCGGTAGCCCTTGAGCCCGACATCTAGAAACCTCTTCTACTCCCTCTTTAGCGCTAACATGTACAAAATAGATAGGGCATTTTTTTAATTCCGCAAGCCGTGAAACCCGTCTGAATGAGACATCTTCTGACTGTTTAGTATGGACTCTATGCATATTCCACCATTCCCATTCATCAGTCTCTTTAAGCCGGTCATAGTTGTAATGAACCATCTCATCATCTTCTGAATGCACTAGTAGGATCGATCCTGAATCAGACACCTGTTCCATAATGGTTCCCAATCTTCCAAAATCGGTATGGTTATTTTGCATCTGAGGGCTCGGGGGGCGAATACTAGTTGTAAATATTTTGAAGCTTGCTATTCCTTCCTTTGTGAGTTGCTTGATCTGGGATATGCTGTCCTCATCCGCACCGTTAGTCAAAATTGGATGGTAAGCGTAATCTGTATAGGCATTACCAGACCATCGCTCTTCAGCTTCCTCTAAGGCGTGGTATAAATCATGCCCAGGTATTTGAGTTGCAAAATCCATTACTGTTGTTGTGCCCCCTAATAAGGCCGCTTTGGACACCACTTCCGCACCAGATCTTTCAGGTTGGCGTGGCCCTCCTATATGAGCGTGTGGTTCTATCCCTCCCGGGACTACGATCATGCCTTCGGCATCAATAATCTTTTTAGCTTCATTTGAATCTATTTCATCAGTCGATAAAGAAGTGATCAGCCCGTCATCGACAAAAATACCCAACTTCCTCGGGCCAGATGCTGTTACAACAGTACCTCCTCGAATTAATAGGTCATGCATAATCTGCCTCCTTCCAAACTTAATCTACTGATTAGGCGCATATTAACACCAAAGAGACCTGAGATTCCTTTCTAGGTCCTCAGTGCCATCGTGAAGTTTGCTGATGAATCGGATCCTTTGGGATCAAATGTTAATCTTTTTCCTGGGAACTTCCTCATAGCGATCCATTTCCTCATTTTGTACGTTATATGTGGTTGATTCAGCAAAGCTGAAAGCAGCGGTTTCACCGTCTTTGTCCATACATACTATGTTCATATAGGTACCAAAGGAGTCTTGATAATCTTTCAGATCTTCCATGGCCTTTTGTCCAGCATCCATCAGAGTCATACCGGATTGAAGATACATCACCACAGATCGCGCAGTACAAGCCCTCATAGATAATTCACCTCTACCTGTACAGGCAGCTGACCCATATCTGTTGTCTGCGAAATTGCCAGCCCCTATTATTGGGGAATCTCCTACTCGACCGGGATATTTCCAACCCAAGCCACTGGTTGATACACCAGAAGCTATATTCCCTTTCCTATCTCGAGCTATAAAGTTAACTGTCCCCAGGTGTTTAGCTGTGGGCAAATTTGAGCTATATTTCCTTAAATTATCGAGATACTTATCCATTCCCTGCAAACCTTCTCCTCTTTCGTCTAGGCCTTCCAGCCATTTCCTTTTTGCGGCAACGGTGAGCAAATTCCTAGGATGAAACCCCATTTCTTTCGCAAATTTGGCGGCTCCCCTGTCTACAAGCATGACATGTGGAAGTTCCTCCATTACCTTTTGGGCAATAGAAATTGGATGTTCAAAATTCTTCAGTCCTGCTACAGCACCGGCACGCAAGGTCTGTCCATCCATTACGGAGGCATCTAATTCGACTTGACCCAGTAAATTTGGCAATCCTCCTCGCCCGACAGAATGGTCTGAAAGATTACTTTCCACCATCCTAATACCGGCGACAATAGCATCCATGGCAGTTCCACCATTTTTTAACACTTTTATGGATTCCCCAATGCCTACATCACCATTTGCTGAAGTAATAACTAAACCCGCGTACATGAAATCTCCCGTAAAATATGAATATAAACTTCTAGGTTCAATAAATCTGATATAGGAATTAGGAACAAAGCCATGATACATAAAGACTTTAATTGTGACATTTATTTTATAAGGCATGGGGAATCGGAATCGAACGCTACCCCGGGTCTTGCAGCCGGCATTAATTTCGATGCACCACTTACTAAACTAGGGCACGAGCAAGCCAAATTATTAGGGAAACGATTTAAGAATGAAAAGATAGGTTTTGATAAAGTTTTTAGCTCAACCTTGACTAGGGCTATTCAAACAACAGAAAACATATTCACGGGTATGGATAATCCAAACAATAGCTTCCAGAAGATTCCAGAGATAATAGAACAACAAATTCCAGGGTGGCGTGGTGTCCCGACCGAGGAAGCCTATACCGACGATACAATGACTTACATCATGGAAAAGGGTAGAGACTTTGTAGGGCCCGATGGGGAAAGCATAAGGGAAGTGCAAAAAAGAGCAACGAATTGGCTCGAAGATGAACTGATTTATAACCGCAAACTCTGTAGTAACCCTACATCCTTAAAGGTAGCTATCATAGGCCACGGGAATACTATGAGGTCAATATTTCATTACATCATGGGTTTTGACCAAAGGTTGATATATAAAATTGGTGTGGATAACACTTCAATTTCCAGGTTCATATTCAACAGTAAGGGATGGTCCGTTGTTTGCCTAAATGACAACTCCCATTTAAAAACTGGCCCTTCTGGAACGTTTGAGGCTAGAAGTTGAATTCCCATCTCCTACTCTTGATTTCTAAACCTAGTCTCTTTATTCTGATGCCAATTTCAGAAAATTGTTGACTCCCTTTTGGTTCACAAAGGATAAAGAATGAATTTTGGAAGCTTCATGGAATTCCATACTAGAGAAGGAAATGGACAAGAGGATGCTTTTCAAGAATCCTTCGACCATGTCGCACTCGCTGAAGAACTGGGGCTCGATACGGTCTGGCTAGCCGAAAGCCACTTTAACCCAAACCGTTCGGTGTTATCTGCTCCGTTAGTTTTAGCAGCGGCGATAGCGGGCCGAACAGAAAAAATCAAAATTGGCACAGCGGTACAAATATTACCGCTTGGTAACCCTCTCAGGATCGCCGAAGAGGTAGCAACCCTAGACCATATCAGCGGAGGAAGATTTGAATTTGGTATCGGCAGGAGTGGGCTTCCCAGTGCCTATAATGGATACAACATACCATACACTGAAAGCAGGGAAAGATTTTATGAGTCCATGGAGATAATCAAGAAGGCTTTCACTGAAGACAGCTTCACCTATTCCGGGAAATATCACAGTTATGAAGATGTGTGTTTAACCCCAAAACCGTTGCAAAATCCATACCCGCAAATGCGTATAGCAGCCACAACCTCTGAAACTTTCACCACATTGGGACAGATGGGAATTCCAATTTTTGTTGGAGTAAGAGGACTTTCTTTATCCGACGTTGCTCAACAAGTCGTTTTGTATCGGGATGCCCTTAAGGAATCCAATCATGATACCGGTAGTATTTTGCTAAGGGTTCCAGTGCACGTAGCAGACTCTACCCAGGAAGCTTTGGCAAATTCGGAAGCGAGTTTCATGAAACAATTCAGACGCTTGGGATCTCAGCTAGGTAGCAATGCAACAGCATCATTAAATACTGAAGGCAATACTAGCAAAAACCTATCGGAAATAAACTGGACCGATATACAGGGAGAAAAGGTAGCTGTGGGAGATCCGGATACTGTTGTAGATCAACTCAGAAATATGATTGATGTTCTTACTCTAGATGGGATTGCAGC
>VFFY01000136.1 GCA_009392675.1 SAR202 cluster bacterium
GCCGGGAGAGCTACTTGAAGAGCTAGAGAATTATCCCTTTGTGGGTTCGGAATCCCTGACGATAGAAAAGGGAAACGATGTTTTATCAATGCTGAAACGTCTTGATAAATTAGATGAGGCGATTAAAGAGGCTATGAAGACGGGCCAGCTTGGGGAATTAGATTTAGATGGCGTAGAAGATTTACTAGGGAAGTTGGCTCGTATCCAGCTTGAGGAAATTCTTCGGATGATAAGTGCTCTTGAGGAGGCCGGGTATTTATTAAAAAACCGTGATAGATTCAAATTGGGGCCGAAGGCAGTCAGAGAGATTGCACAAGATGCGATGCGAGAAATATTTTCGCAGATGAAAAAGGGCAATTTGGGTGCCCATGACACTTTCAAAAAAGGCGATTGGGGAGATCTTACAGGTCAGACAATACCATATGAATTTGGTCAATCCTTTGAAATAAATCTTCAAAAATCTCTTTTTAACACTGTCGTTAGAGAGGGGCCATCGATACCACTTAGAATTCAATCTCAGGACTTAGAAGTTAATGAGCATGAGCACCTTACCCAATCGGCAACAGTATTAATGCTTGATCAAAGCCGATCCATGGGTATGTACGGAACTTTTACGGCAGCGAAGAAGGTGGCCCTTGCTTTGTACTGGTTGGTACAGACCAAGTTCCCTAGAGATAAACTATTTGTGGTGGGATTCTCGGATTATGGTATGACGATTGAGGGTAAAGATTTACCTGAATCGACTTGGAATCATTGGGTGGCTGGTACCAATATGCATCATGGGTTGATTTTATCCAGGCAACTCTTGGCGCGCCAGAATGTGGCGAATAAGCAAATTTTGATGGTTACCGACGGAGAACCCACAGCCCATATGGAAAATGGACAAGCCTATTTTTCCTACCCTCCAACCCCTCGGACATTGGAGCAGACATTGAAAGAGGTGAAGAGATGTACAAGGGAAGGTATCGTCATAAATACATTTATGCTCGAGATGAACTATTTTCTCATGGAATTTATGGATGAAATGGCCAAGATTAATAAAGGGCGGTCTTTTTATACGAAACCGGATCAGCTTGGGCGCTACATGTTAGTTGATTATTTGGAAGGTAGGAAAAGGAAAGTCTAGCCGTTGATGATTAACTGTGATTTGGCTAGAATGAGCAATATATAGCAACTATCAATGAAAGGTTGATGGATAGGAACACTTGATAGGAGGAGCCCAAATGGCCACTAACGATTTGGCACTTAAAGCACATCTGCTTAGGCGAGCAGGGTTTGGTGCATCTAGGTTTGAACTTGAACAGATATCCGATAAATCTTATGAAGAAATCGTGGAAGACTTAATTCACCCTGAACGGTTTGAAGAAATCGATGAAGATTATTTAAAAAGATATAACCCTGAAAACTCATACCACGATGGCATTGCCGCCGCCGCTGGGCGTTGGATATGGTTAATGATTAACACCAAACGTCCCTTAGAGGAGAAAATGACCCTTTTTTGGCATCATATTTTTGCCACAGGGTCTTACAAAGGTGATCACACTCCCTCTACCATACGACAGATTCAAACGTTTAGAGAGAATGGGTTAACGAACATAAAACAAATTCTTCTTGACCTAGCTAAAGATCCATCGATGAATTATTGGCTTGATAATTGTGAGAACCACTCTGACCAGCCCAATGAAAACTGGGGCCGGGAACTATTGGAACTGTTTTCGATGGGTGTAGGGAACTATAGCGAAGACGATGTTAAACAAGCAGCTAGAGCTTTTACTGGCTGGACATTCGAACAACCTTTACCTCTGTATCCCTATGGCCATTACGAAACTAAATTTGTTTTTAACGAATCTGATCACGATAACAGCGAAAAAACATTCCTTGGTAGGAAAGGAAATTTCAACGGTGAAGACATAATTGATATCATATGTGAGGAAAGGGCAACAGCTTTATTCATATGCAGACATTTGTATAACTTTTTTGTCGAGGATGAGGCCCAAGTTCCCGCTTGGAGTATAGAGCCTCCTCGAAATCCAGAGGCTGTTGATACCATGATCGATATTCTCATAAGTAATGATGGTGAAATTAGGCCAGTTTTGAGTTACATGTTTAATTCTGACTTTTTCAAGAACTCCTTTTATAAGAAGGTTAAAAATCCATCAGAATTAGTAGCGGGGACACTCAAATTGTCAGGTAGATATTCAGTTGTACTTGCAGATGGAGAAAATGTTGGGACTCTCTACGGCACAACTGCAGTGATGGGTCAAGCCCTAATGAATCCTCCAACTGTTGAAGGATGGCACACAGGACATGAATGGATAGATGGGGGAACCCTTAATGAAAGGGTTAATTTCGCCGTCAATCAGTTTAATGATGTTTCTAGTCCAGGGTTTAGGGACATATTGGAAAGATTGGGACCCGTCGTTGAATCTGGTGATCTGGTCGATAGATGTTTGGATTTAATCGGCCCGATTGAAGTTGGTGAGGAAACTCGTATAGCACTTAGCAAATACGCTGAGGAGGTAGGGGATGTTAACTTGGGCACGAATGAAGATAAAGTCGAAAATGCTCAGAAAATAGCACGGATGATTCAGTTAATCGTTTCAACGAGAGAATACCAATTCGCTTAGTAAAAAATCTATTGAGGTAGGGGTAATAAAGGTAACTAGTAATGACAACTTTTACGCAAAAAGATCCTGTTTTCGTAGTGGTACAACTGTCCGGTGGTAATGATTTCATGAACACATTAGTGCCATACTCTAATCCTGCTTATTACGATAACAGGAAATTCCTTAATATATCTGAAGAAGATGTTTTGCCGTTAGATGGAACTTTAGGCTGGCACCCTGAGATGGCTCCTTTCAAGGAGTTGTACGATAGAGGTATGGTTTCTGTTGTCCAGGGAATTGGCTACCCAGATTCTAATCGCAGTCATTTCAGAGGTATGGATATTTGGCATACCTGTGCCCCAGATGAGGTTTCGACGATTGGATGGCTTGGTAATGTAATTGAGCAGCTAGATCCTAGCGGCGGTAATCCGCTTACAGGAATTAATTTTGGTGTGGGGCTGCCAAGGGCAATGTCAAAAGCTGGAGTTCCGGTTACGAGTGTATCCAACTTAGACGAATATGGACTAATGAGTGGAATTTCTGCCCAACAACAGCGAGATCAGGCTCTACAGATTTTTAAAGATATGTACGGCCAAGCTATAGGGTCCGGACCAGTTATGGACTATTTGTCTCGTACCGGGATAGATGTACTGTCCGGGGCTGATTTAATTAAAGTAGCGCCACAACAATATGAGTCAACAGTAGAATATGCAGATAATCCAATAGCCAAGTCCCTGAGAGATGTAGCTCGCGTTCATACAGCTAATTTGGGAACCCGTGTTTTCTATACTCAGCAGGGTGGATACGACACGCATGCCAATCAGCTGCCCGCTCAGCCTGGACTATTTAGGGATATGTCCGGGGCCGTTAATGATTTCTTTGCTGATTTGGAAGAACACGACGCTGATGAAAATGTCGTTATGCTTATTTTCTCTGAGTTTGGGAGAAGAATTAATGACAATGGTTCAGGCACGGATCATGGGTCCGGAGGAGGAGCATATTTAGTGGGGAAACCAGTGGCAGGAGGTTTATATTCCGAATACCCCTCCCTAGAGCGTGATAAGTGGGAAAAGGGAGAAGATTTGGCTCATACCATTGATTTCAGAGGCATATATGGAACTGTCATTGAGCAGTGGCTGGGGCTTGATGCAGCGCCGATAGTATATGGGAATTTCGAACAAATTAATCCTTTTAAAGCAAACTAGTTAAAGCAAACTAGAATATAGGAGGTGGTTGCAATGACATTACCTTTCGAATTATTGAGATCGGGATATCCATACTATATGACTTTGGGTCAGAGGAGAGTGACAACCAATCCGGTAGATATTGGGTTCGGCAAGGAGAATGTATATGTTCTAACTCGGGGAGGATTGGGAACCTGGGTTCGGGTGCTCAATTGGGAGGATGAGAATCTAGGTACCCGGGGAGACGCGAGCCTGTTCCAATCGCCAGCAGCTCTGCTAGTTGATGAGGATGAAAATCTATATGTCACGGACGAGGCAAGCCATAAAGTTGTTGTGATGGACAAAGATGGAGAGCATATCAATACTTGGGGAGAAAAAGGTTCCGAACCAGGACAACTAAATCGCCCATCTGGAATGGCTTTTGACGCAGAAGGCAACATTGTACTTTCAGATGCAATGAATAGTCGGATTCAAAGATTTACAAGAGATGGAAAACATTTACAGGTATTTGGTGGATTTGGTGATGGGGAGGGGGAATTAAATATGCCTTGGGGTCTAACCGTAGATCAGTCCGGGGATGTTCTCGTTGCCGACTGGAAAAATGATAGGGTTCAGAGGTTCACTTCTGAAGGAGAATTTAAATCTGCTATCGGCTCCCA
>VFFY01000137.1 GCA_009392675.1 SAR202 cluster bacterium
CGCTTAAATGCACGCCTTCTCCTAACGCGATATAAGCTGTGCCTAGATTCTCTACAATGGATATTTCTCCACTGTGTACCTGAAGTATGGTTGAATCGCTAATTTCTGAAATGGCAAGTCCGGCGAAGTTTTCTAAAGTGGATTTTTCAGATTTCACCAAGCTTGATTCTATTCCGGAGGCAATTCTGCATTCTATTTTTTGTTTTTGTTGAATGTTTAATTCCGATTTCACATTTCTTATTGCTCGGATGAAATCGATTAATTTACCCATTTCCTCGATGCAAGATTTATCTATGGTTGCTTCGGAAATAACTGGGTAGTCTGCCGTGATTAAAGAGTCGGGCCAATCTTTAGGTGTATCCAATGATTTACATAAATTGGCCCAAATTTCTTCAGTAACAAATGGCAAAAATGGGTGTAATAACCTAAGGGTCTGCTCTAACACGTATGCCAAAATAGATAATGGGGATTCAGCATCGTGGGTTTTCAACCTGTCCTTTGTTAATTCGATGTACCAGTCACAATATTCATTCCAAAGAAAATCGTGAATGTGTGTCTGGGCTTCACCAAACTGGAAATCCACCATAAGGCGATCAACATCCTCAGTCAGCTGGTCAAGGCGTGAAAGTATCCATTTATCGTGCCGATTTATGATGTTTTCAGGTTTGGCAATTTTGATAGAATCTTCTCTTTTGTTGAGATTTGAAATAACAAATCTGGATGCATTCCATAGTTTGTTGGCGAAATTACGACTTGATTCAAGTTTCTGTTCGTTCATCCTTAGATTATTTCCGGCAGATGTACCGGTTGTTAACGCAAACCGCACTGCATCTGCTCCGTATTCATCTATTAGATCGAGAGGGTTGAGTACATTGCCCTTAGTTTTGCTCATTTTTACGCCCTCTGGATCCAAAACAAGACCATGGAGATAAATGGTGTGGAAGGGTATTTGCCCCATATTGGATATGCCTAACATAATCATTCTCGCCACCCAGAAAAATAGGATATCGTATCCTGTTTCCATTACCGAGCCAGGGTAGAAAGATTTCAAATCTTCAGTGTCATCAGGCCACCCGAGTGTCGAGTGTGTCCATAACCCAGAGCTAAACCAGGTATCCAGTACATCTTCGTCTTGTTGTAATTTTGATGACCCGCAGGATTTACAAATTTGTGGGTCCTCATTGGTGACTGTTTCAGACAAACAGTCACCGCAATACCAAACTGGTATTTGGTGGCCCCACCATAATTGACGGCTTACTGGCCAATCTCGAATATTTTCCATCCAGTTGAAATATACGCTAGTGAACCTTTCTGGGATGATCTTTATTTGGTTTTCTTTCACAGCTTTTATTGCAGGTGCTGCCAAAGATTCCATTGATATATACCATTGTTTGGATATCAAGGGCTCGATGATTTCATCACATCTGTCACAATGGCCGATAGAATGCTGGAATGACTCCGTTTCCACCAGTAAGCCTAGGGCCATTAACTGATCTTTAATCAGTGTTCTACAGTCAAATTTATCTAGACCCTGAAATTCTCCTGCTGCAGAATTCATTTTCCCGTCATTTCCGATGACAGTTATTGCGGGAAGGTCATTTCTGAGTCCTATCTCAAAGTCGACCGGATCGTGTGCCGGGGTCACTTTCAAGGCCCCCGTACCAAACCCCATCTCCACGGCTCCATCGGCTACTATCGGTATCAGCCGATTAACCAGTGGTAGTTTTATTTCTTTTCCTATGTATCTCTTGAACCTTTCATCTTCCGGGTTAACTGCTACGGCGGTGTCTCCCAGCATTGTCTCAGGTCTTGTGGTAGCCACCACGAGAAACCCTGACTCATCTGAAAAAGGATATCGTATCTTGTACAAATTTCCGTCGACTTCCTTATATTTAACTTCAAGATCAGATAAGGCAGTTGAGCACCGTGGGCACCAATTAGCGATCCGTTCGCCTCTATAAATCAATCCTTTCTCATATAGATCCACGAATGTTTTTCGTACTGCGGCTCTAGGTATTTCATCCAGTGTAAATTTGCTCCGGGACCAATCGCATGAAGTTCCGAGTCTACGAAGCTGTTCATAGATTCGGCTTCCATATGTTTCAACCCAGTCCCATATACGGGCCTCAAACTTTTCTCTGCCAAGTTGGTATCGGTTAAGCCCTTCAGTTGCTAGCAATCGTTCGACAACTACTTGAGTGGCTATGCCAGCATGATCTGTACCAGGCAAATATAAAGTTGGTTCTCCCTTCATGCGATGCCAGCGTACTATCATGTCTTCAATTGCAACTGTCAGTGCATGACCCATATGAAGTTCACCTGTTACGTTAGGAGGGGGCATTATCATGACAAAAGGAGGGTTATTGGAAGTGGTATCTGGTTTGAAGTACCCAGACTCTTCCCAGAATTTGTATATCCTGCTCTCAGTATCCGCCGGGCTATATGCTCGGGACATATTTAATGAATTGCTATTCTGGGCCATTATTACTCCGAACTATAAAATTATAAATCAATAAATTTAAATTAGTTAGTAAGACATGTCGGGCAGCTTATATTGAATACTTCGCGGTGCTGTTCTGTGAATTCTTGCTTAACTTACTGCCCAGATATAACCCTTCTAAGGTGAACTCAAGTGCTGAAATTATTGCGCTGCTACCGGTCATCGGATTACACATGGAAATCAACTTTTCTTGCAATGTTTCAGAATCTTTAATAGCTTCTAAATATTCATCGTCTGATATTGAACTACCAGATTGTATGGTTAATCCTTCCTCAAATTTTCCCAATAAGAAGTCAAACTCATCTGGTTCTGTGTATTTAGCGAATACATTTGAAATTGCCCTATCCACAATATCCCCAATTATTTTTGTTTCTAAACCTTCCTCCACCGTCTCTAATTCCACTTTACCAATAGTCGATGCTATTAGGTATGAGAGATCACTAATTCTCGGTGAGGAAACAGAGTGGGTGGCTAGACTTCTTCTAAAGGATTGTCCGATCATTGTCTCAAAATTAGAAATAGAAACTCTTAAACTTACTCCAGATCTTTGGTTTATTTCTGGGCTCCTGCGGGCTAAATGAGTTATTTCGCCGATAATGTCTTTCATGAATTTAGGAGTTTTTACTAATTTGTCGGAATCTGAGAACTTCTTATATTCCTGCTTTACTATTTCCATTTCCTGTGAAACTTCAGCTGGATAGTGGGTTCGTATTTGGGCGCCGTACCTGTCCTTGAGCGGTGTAATTATGCGACCTCTGTTTGTGTAATCTTCAGGGTTGGCGGTGGCAACAATTATCATATCTAACGGCAATCTCACCTGATGACCTTTTATCTGTATATCTCGTTCTTGCATTAAATTGAATAAACTAACCTGTATTCGCTCGGTAAGGTCTGGAAGTTCATTTATACAGAACAAACCTCTATTTGTGCGAGGTATCATTCCATAATGTATTGCCAACGCATCCGATAAATATCGTCCTTCAGCTACTTTGATAGGATCAATTTCTCCTATTAAATCAGCCACTGAAACATCTGGGGTAGCAAGTTTTTCCGAATAACGTTCCTCTCTGGATAGCCAACTTAATTTTGTATCATTTTTGTCTTCAGCAAGAATTTCGATCCCATACTGGCTTATAGGGTGGAAAGGATCGTCATTTATTTCAGAACCTTTGATAAAGGGGATATGCTCATCCAGCAAATCCACCATAAGTCTGATTATTCTTGACTTGGCCTGTCCTCTTTCGCCTAGCAGAATAATATCTTGCCCAGCAAGAATGGCGTTTTGTATTTGTGGGATAACGGATTGATCAAATCCGACGATTCCAGGAAATACTTCCAAATCATCGCTAATTCTTCGAACTAAATTGCTTCTGATTTCTTCTTTGACTGAGCGGGATTTGTAACCCGATTCTACTAATGCACCTAATGTTTCTGGTAGATGTTCTGGCACTCTTAAACCCTCTTTAATGAATTTTATTTACCTTTGTTACGGGTTAAGGTAACCCCTGCGTAATCTAGATTGGCTCCATTTATTGGTACGTCTGGCTTCTTAATTGTCACAGATATCGATTCAATATCATAGTTGAGAAGTATTGAGTCTGAAATGTTTTTCGCCACACTTTCAAGGAGATTATGAGGTGGTCCTTCCACAATTGATTTTACAGTTTTGAATAAATCAGAGTAGCTGACTGTGTCGCAAACCATGTCTGATAAAGACGGTTTCAACAAGGAACATTCGACCGTTACATCAACAACAAACTTTTGCCCGACCAAACGTTCCTCAGGATTGACACCATGATACCCGTAAAACATCATACCCTTGAGTATGATGTGGTCTTGATTCTTCATTAAGAAACGATATCCATTTGCCTGGCTTGGCCAAGTAGAGATTGCGCCCTTTTAACCACAGGCACGTCCACCACTTGACCGTTCAAAGAAGTAGAACCCCTGCCATTTGCTGCTGCTTCCCCGAAAACTTTGATAACTTCCATTGCATGAGATATTTCCTTCTTGGAAGGTGAGAAACACTGGTTAATTATGTCTACTTGCAATGGGTGTATTGCGAACTTTCCTTTAAAACCGATGGATCTGGCTTGTTCTGAATTTAATTTCAGCCTATCGGGATCCTTAAAGCCGAAAAACGGGGTGTCCAAGGCTAAAACCCCAGCGGCCCTGGCTGCTATTGCTACCTGACTTCGCGGGAAAAGTATTTCACGGTCGTCTTCATTTCGTTCGATCCCCATGTCGTTGGTGAAATCTTCTGCTCCGAACGCCGCGGCTATTATACGATCATCGGAAGATAATATTTGGTGGGCGTTTAAAATGCCTACAGCGGTTTCTATCCAGAGTACTAGTTTGATAGATCCCTCTGCGAGACCACGCTCAGTTTCCAATCGAGCAATAGCTTCTGATATGACTGACACATCAGCGGGCGTGTTGATCTTCCCGACAGACACACCATATATGTGTGGTCCGACGATAGCCTCTAAATCAGTCTCACAAAGGCCAGTCTCTAATGAATTTATTCGAGGAATAACCCTTTTACCAGTATTTGCTAGCATTTCTAGGTTAACCGAGACAGTTTCTCGCGCTTGTGATTTATCGTCCCATGCTACAGAATCTTCCATATCTGGCACAAAAGCATCAGGAAAAAAAGAACTGGCCTTAGTTAGCATGTTTGGCTGGTTTCCAGGGACAAATAGTAAACTTCTCAGATAAAGCAAAGAAAAAACCTCCTGCCTGCGAGAATATTGGAAATGAACATAATAATGGTTTCGCGAGTATAACATTAACAATTTAGAGGATATTAACTTATGGGGAATATAGAAATTATAGGTCTGCACGGTCTCCCTGAATTCGATATTTCACATGATTTGCCAAAATTGATTCACGAATCGGCACTCTCCTCGGCTGGAGGCATAAAATCGGGAGATGTGATAGTAGTTACTCAGAAAATTGTTTCCAAAGTTGAAGGAATGGTTCGTGATTTAATAGATGTCATCCCTACCCCGGAAGCCTCAGAGTTGGCGGATAAACTTGGAAAAGACCCAAGATTGGTTCAAATGATTTTGGAACAGTCATCGGAAATTGTAAGGACAGATTTTGAGAGAGGAGTTTTGATAACGGAGAGCATCCATGGGTTCATTTGCGCCAACGCAGGGATTGATTCTTCTAACATAGAGGGAGATACTAAAATTGCTCTTCTACCAAGGGACTCAAATGCTTCGGCAAAAAAGATTCTCAAAGAACTGAAAAAATTATCAAAAATAGACTCAATCGGTGTCATCATTTCAGATACATTTGGCCGCCCCTGGAGGGATGGACACGTAAATTTTGCCATTGGTTGCGCAGGAATGAGCCCTTACATAGACTACAAAGACACCATAGATGCCGTTGGCAAAGTACTTAAGGTAACCACGATAGCTGTTGCGGATGAATTTGCCGCGGCCTCGGAGTTAGTGACCGGAAAGTCCCTAAACATTCCCGTGGTACTGATTAGAGGAGGCGAATTCAAGCCCGAAAGCCAGGATGAGGAATCCTTGCTGAGACCAAAAGAAAACGATCTATTTCGTTAGTTATTCTTCCTCATCATCAGTGATGTTGGGAGCAACACTCACATAAGATGCTTCTCTGGTGGCACCAGTAGACTTTCCTAACTGGTCTAAGGAAATATCAGATCCCCAAGAGGAACCTTCAAAATAATTCATGAAATCTCTTTGAGTACCACAAAGTTTGCACTTACCGGAACTAGTAGGTCCATCGGGATCACCTATGATCCAGTGGTGAAAGCATGTTTTTTCACTTGCGGGTTCAACTATATCTATCGAATCTATCTTGGCCACAATAACCGCCTCTGCTGTTCTTAAAAATTTTCCAATCCTGAGTGGAGGAAGTATACCATATTGTGATAAATTATGGAAACACTATCATTATAAGAAATACAAGATTGGTTAATTTACCTTCACCAAGTCTCTAAAATGTAGGCAGAATTCCAAAAATTATATTCGTATCGGGTACTGGTAAAGAAAATATCTTTTAGGGTTTCTTGGTTAGCCTTGGTCATAGTTTTAGCCTCCCGGTCGATGAAATGGCGGATCCATAGGGCCAGTTGCTCAAATTCATCAGAGTTGTACATTTCGATCCATCTCGAATATAGAGGATTATTCTGCGGTACTCCTTTTTTAAATAAACGCTTGCCGATCTCTGAGTAACCCCATGAGCACGGCAATATAGCGGTGGCTATTTCAGGCGTAGACCCTGAATAACCTATCTCCAAAAGATGCCTTGTGTATGCATGAGTGGCTGGCGACATCTTTGTGGTTAAAAGGTCTTTTTCCTGGATATCGAAATCTTGACAAAAGCTGATATGAAGGGCCATTTCGGTATTCAAGGTTTCATTCAACAATGTGGCAAACCAGCCCATGTCGTCAAGATGTTTTGATTTTGCGATGGCAAGAGATATGACTTTAGAAAATTCAATTAGAAATAAATAATCTTGTTTCATATAGTGTTGGAATTTTTCAAGGGCAAGAGTCCCATCTCCTATTCCTTGCACAAAAGGGTGCATGTACTCTTTTTCCCAAAGGTAATCAGCTTCTTCTCGAAGTAACTTTGTGTAACTCATTTGAATTTCCGATTATCCTTTAACCACAATACTGATATCTGTTCCGGCTCTCACTCCTCGGAAAAGCTTCTCGTCACCGTTGATATGGCCAAATACATTCACCGCACTCGCAGCTCTTGGGTGATCATCGGTACTTGCAGGAGTCCGTCCGAAGAATATACAAAACGCATTACCTGGAGGCCAAAATGCAATATCTCCTGATGACACTAAATCTGAAGCCCCTGGATGCTCATTGGTGCTGACGGGAATGCCAAAGTATATTTCATCTCCCCATATGTTTGCTGTACCTGATAAAGGTAACGAATTCCAGATTTGTTCAGCCATGTCTGACTCATTCAAGGTCGCATCAATCGAAAGGTTACCAGCGCTTAATGTTATAGATCGCTCGTTCATGAAACCTCCTACTTGCAGGTTCGGGGGCAAAGAAAGTTGACAGACTCAGGGTTCACCATACCATATGGTTCCACCCAAACTTTCAGCTTTAAGACGGGGTGAAATATATGACAGAAAAATATATCCTTGCAATTGATCAAGGAACCACGGGTACGACAGTGGCTTTGGTGAATTCTCGTGGAGAATTATATGCATCCAGCTATAGAGAAATAACTCAATTTTACCCGAATCCGGGCTGGGTAGAACATGACCCACATGAAATAATTGAAAGTGTGTTTTCCTGCATGCGTGAGGTCATTGAGGTTTCTAAAGTCTCGTTGAAAAACATAGTTTCCATCGGTATCGCAAACCAAAGAGAAACCACTCTAATATGGGAAAGGAAAAGTGGGATACCAATACACAAAGCGATTGTATGGCAATGTAGAAGAACAACTGACATATGCCAGGAATTGATTGGTACTCCTGAGGCTGAAACGATAACCAAGGCAACAGGATTATCAATAGACCCGTATTTCTCAGCAACCAAAATAAAATGGATATTAGATACCGTACCAGGGGCATATATCAAGGCCAAGGATGGGGATTTGGCGTTTGGAACTGTTGATACTTGGATAATATGGAATATGACCAACGGTAAAAATCATGTGACGGATGTAACAAACGCATCTCGCACAATGCTCTTTGATCTAAAAACTCTAGGATGGTCCAAACAAATCTTGGATATTTTTGATATACCAGTTGAGTTATTACCTGAAATTTGCGATTCAGATGCCCAATTTGGATTATGTGAAGCTGATATCTTAGGCGAATTCAAATTCCCTATTTCTGGAGTCCTCGGTGACCAGCATGCCTCTATGTTCGGACAGGCCTGTTTTTCGGTTGGGTCAGCCAAGTGTACTTATGGGACGGGGGCCTTTTTATTGATGAATATCGGTAAAGACATCAAGATTTCTGACAGGGGATTACTTTCTACAATTGCCTGGAAAGTTAAGGGTGAAGTGGAATATGCCTTAGAGGGTAGCGTTTTTTCGGCTGGAGCAACCGTTCAATGGTTGAGAGATGAAGTGGAGCTCATTGAATCTTCTGCAGAAGTGGAGGTACTTGCCCGTTCTGTGCTAGATAACGGGGGCATATATTTAGTTCCAGCATTTACAGGTTTGGGAGCCCCCCATTGGGACATGAATGCCAGAGCCACTATGGTTGGTATGACGAGAGGGACGAATAAAGGACACATAGCTAGAGCAGCCCTAGAAGCTATTAGCTACCAGTGCCAAGAAGTTTTGAAAATAATGCAACAAGATTCTGGTTGTGAAATATCTGAACTTAAGGTTGATGGCGGTGCTACGGGCAACGAGCTCCTGATGCAGATGCAAGCGGATATTAGTAATCTTCGGGTGAACAGATCAGCCGTTCAGGAGACTACCGTTCTTGGCGCAGCCTTTATAGCTGGTATAGGGGCCGGATTCTGGAAATACAAGTCGGACATATCTTCAATATGGGATTCACAGGGGGTATATACTCCTTCAATGACTGGTGAAGAAAGAACCGAGAAATTAAGGTTCTGGGCGAAGGCGGTGGAAAGATCAAAAGCATGGATTTCTTAAATACGGGAGATAAAATATGCCTACAGTTATGCCTGATGATTTAGAAAAAATTTCTGTGGGTTTACTTATCGGAGCAGGCGTATCAACAGATGAAGCCAAAGTGGTATCACGTTTGTCTATTTCTGCCAACTTAGCTGGACATGATTCGCACGGAATAATTCAGATCCCCACTTATATCGACAGGATTAATAGGGGCCATATAGTGCCAGGAGCAGAATATGAGGTCGTGAAAGATACGCCTACCACGACGGTAGTAGACGGACATTGGGGATTTGGATATGTAGTCACCGAACGACTGATGATGCAAACCATTGAGAAGGCTAAATCTCAGAATATAGCGGCTGCTACTGTGTATCGACAAAGTCATATTGGTCGCCTCGCAGCCTATCCTTTGATAGCTGCCCACGCTGGCATGATTGCCATGATCACCGCTGACTCTGGCCGTTCGTCAAAGGCGGTGGTTCCCTTTGGTGGTCGAGAGAAACGGCTAGGCACGAATCCGATTTCTATCGCTATGCCAAGCAATTTGGAAGGGCCCTTTTTTTTGGATATGGCCACTAGCGCGGTGGCTGCGGGGAAAATAAATTTAGCCCAGGCTAGAGGAGACTCTATCCCAAGCGGCTGGATCGTCAAAGAAGATGGAAAAGATACTACGGATCCAAATGAATTGAAGAATGGTGGGGCAATTCTACCTTTAGGAGGAGATCAGGGTCACAAGGGTTATGGCCTGTCATCGATTGTAGAAATATTTTCAGGAATATTAACCGGGTTGGGATTTGGGCATGACCCTTCCGGTAGACATAATGACGGTTGCTTCATATCAGTTTTCAATGTGTCAGCTTTTAGAGATTTGAAAGATTTTAAGGAAGAGGTTACTGAATTTGCTTCCTACTTAAAAAGTTCAGAGACCGCACCTGGGTTCAAAGAAATTTTGTATCCCGGGGAAATAGAACATAGAAACGAAACCAGACAAAAAAAAGAAGGTATTTTTGTAGAAGATTCTACGTGGGAAAGTTTGAAGTCATTGGCAGATAATTACAACATAACATCTGAGTTGCCATTTTAACCCAATGACACTTGTTAAATTGCCCCTGCTATAACGTCTCCCATAACTACTGTGTTTACCTGATTGCCTCCATCACTCGAAATGTCGGCAGTTCTATAGCCTTCTGAAAGGGCGGCATCAACAGATTTCTCGATGCAATCGGCTTCTTGGTGCATCCCAAACGATAGCCTTAGCATCATTGCTGTGCTAAGTATTGAGCCGATCGGATTGGCGATTCCTTTTCCTGCTATGTCAGGTGCGCTGCCATGTATTGGTTCATACAAACTTACCTTACTACTTGTACCAGAATTGCCCGGGAGACTAGATAGACTTGCTGACGGCAGCATCCCCATAGAGCCAGATAAAACCGAAGCCTCATCGCTCAGAATGTCCCCGAAGGTATTTTCCGAGACAATAACGTCAAAGTCCGAGGGGTTCCTAATTAATTGCATTGCAGCGTTATCGACCAAAATATGATCCAACTCAACCTCTGGATACCCCTCGCCCACTTCAACCGCTATCTCTCTCCAGAGTCTTGAAGATTCAAGGACATTTTGTTTATCTACAGAAGTCAGCTTTTTACGGCGTTCCATAGCTAACTCAAATCCCACTTTTAAAATTCTTACAATCTCAGCTTCCGTATATTTAAGGGTATCGACCCCTCTTCTTCCTCTCGACGTCTTCCATCGTTTTTTGGGTTTGCCGAAATATAAACCACCAGTTAATTCTCTCAATACCATCATATCCACCCCTTTCAAAACCTCAGGCTTCAGGGGACTTGAATTTATCAAGGACGGATAAACTTTAACTGGTCTTAAATTAGCGAATAAGCCTAAGGATTTCCGAATAGCCAATATGCCATCTTCTGGTCGGACATCAACATTCGGATCATCCCATTTGGGACCACCGACGGCGCCGAATAAAATTGCATCTGAGTCACTGCAAGTGTCGATAGTTTCCTGAGGCAATGGTGTTCCGCAATCATCAATAGCATTTCCCCCTACCCTTCCCGACCTGATTTGGAAATCGTGTCCAAATCGATTGCCTATTGCTTCTAGAACTTTTATAGATTCAGTAATTACCTCTGGGCCAATCCCATCTCCTGGTAATACTGCTATAGATATTTTCATAGTGTGCTCCACTTATTTAGATTTTGCATTAACTGGCCACAATATTCAGTAATTTACCGGGAACATAAATTGTCTTTCTTATTTCTAACCCTTCTATATGTTTCTCGATACTGGCATTATTCAAGGCGAGTTGATTTGCATCGGATTCAGTTATGTTTACAGGAGCAGAAATTTTCGCTCTAACTTTCCCATTGATTTGTATCACCAAGGTGATTTCGTCATCTTGTGCCAGCGATTCATCATATGCCGGCCATGGTTGGGTGTGTATGCTGAACGCCATACCCGATATTTCCCATAATTCCTCGGATAAATGGGGGACTATTGGTGCCATCATCACGTAAAGGGTGCGAGTGAGGCGTAGCCAATCATCATAGCTGATCTTCTGGGGTATACGGTTTTCAGCTAGAGAATTTGTGAACTCCATAAGAGCGGATATTGCAGTGTTGTATTTGAATCTTTCTATATCCGCTCCCACCCGCATAATAGTTTTATGTAAAAGTCTGTTTAGCTCTCTTTTTGATGCAGGATCTGATTTTTGTGCAAAAATACCGGGATCGAAATTGGATATGTCCCAAACTTTATTGAGCCAACGAGCAGCCCCGTTAATCCCAGAATCATTCCATTCACCGCCTTGCTCCCAAGGTCCGATAAACATCAAATAGGTTCGAACCGTATCCGCCCCAACTTCAGAAACGTAATCATCCGGGGCGATCACATTTCCGCGAGACTTACTCATCTTTGCGCCTTTGTAAATTATTGTTCCTTGGTTGAACAATCTTTTAAACGGTTCATCATATTTGATTAAACCAAGGTCACGTGCGGCCTTGACGAAGAACCTTGAATACAGCAAGTGCATTACTGCATGTTCCACTCCACCGGTGTATTGATCAACTGGATTCCAGAGTTGAGCAGACTTTTCATCAAATGCTGCGGCCGAATGCTTTGGGCTGACATACCTTAGAAAATACCACGATGAGTCCACAAAGGTATCCATCGTGTCTGTTTCTCTCTTGCCAGGTTTACCACAATCAGGACACTCAGCGTTAACAAATTCGGTATGGAGGGCCAGGGGGGACTCACCGGTTGGTAAAAATTCGGCATCTTCCGGGAGTACCACAGGAAGATCCTCTTCCTTGACAGGTACGACCCCACAATCATTACAGTAAATTATGGGTATTGGTGTGCCCCAATATCTCTGTCGCGAAATAAGCCAGTCTCTCATTCTATAATTGACAGTTTTTGTACCTAGGTTACTGTCTTCGATATGGTCCGCTATCCTCAGTCGGCCTTCACTACTGCTCAAACCGTTAAATTCCAGTGAATTTACCTGGGTCCCTGGAGCTATATAAGCCTCATCTAATTCGTTGCCATCCCACCCTGGAGGTGCTACAACAACTTTGATTGGGAGGTTGTATTTTTTTGCAAATGTAAAATCTCTCGTATCGTGTGCGGGAACACCCATTACAATTCCAGTTCCATATGTGTTTAGGACATAATCGCCGATCAGTATGGGTATTCGATCCTGGGTAAGAGGATTGACACAGTAGGTTCCTAAAAACACTCCTGTCTTTTCCCTATCAATGGCTAATCGTTCCACTTCAGTGGCTTTCCTGGCACTATTTATATAGGTTTTCACAGCATCTTTTTGCTCGGGGGCAGTTAAGGCCTCCACTAATGGATGTTCTGGTGCCAATACCACAAAGGTAACTCCGTAAACAGTATCAATTCGGGTAGTGAAAGTGACTAATGTTTCTGAGTCTAGGTCGTATTCGGAAATATCAAAACCAAATTCCACACCTTCACTTTTCCCAATCCAATTTGTCTGCATTGTATTTATGCGGTCTGGCCAGTCCATTTTCGATTGATCCAGTAATTCCTCAGCATATGCCGTTATACGGAAGAACCACTGGTTCATATCTCTATGAGTCACAGTAGTGTCACATCTCTCACATGCCCCGTCTATCACCTGCTCATTTGCTAAAACGGTTACACATGAAGGGCACCAATTCACGGGAGCAAAATCGCGATAAGCTAACCCATTTTGGTAGAACTGCAGGAAAAACCATTGGTTCCACTTGTAATATTCTGGTATGCATGTAACTACCTCCCTTTCCCAGTCATACATCGGGCCCATAGAAGCCAGTTGCTGGCGCATTCTTTTTATGTTGTCCATTGTCCAAGAATGAGGATGGATGCCTCGTTGTATCGCTGCGTTTTCTGCATTCAGGCCAAATGCGTCGAACCCCATTGGATGGAGAACGTTGTATCCTTGCATATTTCTAAATCTTGCGTGTATGTCTGCCCCAGTCATCGCATACCAATGCCCAACATGTAGGTCGCCCGAGGGGTAGGGATACATTGTTAATTCATACCACTTAGGCCTAGGATCGGTGTCGTCAACTTTATATAATTGAGAATCGCGCCATCGGTTTTGCCACTTAGTCTCTATACTTTCGTGAGGGAAACGCGTATCTATTGTTTTGATTGGCATTTAATAATCTCTTCTTGATTTTTAAGCTATTTGCCTAGGGCAGATACTATGGCATCTCCAACAGAAGATGTGCTTGAAGAACCATACAAATCTGGGGTTAAAATTTCACCCTCGGAAAGGACTGATAATACCGCCTTTTCTACATCGGTTGCGGCGTCTGCATGACCTAGGTGCCTAAGAAGCATAGCCCCAGTAAGGATTTGGGCCATTGGGTTAGCAATACCCATGCCCATGATATCTGGGGCGCTGCCATGTACCGGCTCGAACATTGAGGGATATCTTCGTTCAGGATCTAAATTAGCACTCGATGCGAGCCCCATACTTCCAGTGATTATTGCGCCAATGTCTGTCAAAATATCTCCGAAAAGATTACTGGCAACAACCACATCGAAATATTCTGGTTTTCTAATGAAATCCATTGCTGCAGCGTCCACTAGTAAGGAATCTGTAGATATATCCGGATATTCTGCAGATACCCTGTCAAAGGCTCTATCCCATACCAACATCCCATATCCTTGCGCATTAGACTTAGTGATAGAGGTTAGGTGTTTCTTTTTATTTCGTCGGCGAGCCAGTTCAAAGGAGTAGCGGATTACCCTCTCACAACCTTTCCTTGTAAAAACCCCAGTTTGAATACCTACTTCTTCCGGAAAATCCATGTATTGGAATCCTCCGACGTTGGCATATTCCCCCTCTGTATTTTCCCGGATCACCACCATATCAATATCGAATGGTTTTTTCCCCGACAGTGGAGATTCAATACCCTCAAATAGAACACTAGGCCGTTCACATACGTATTGGTCAAATTTTCTGCGGATAGGAAGTAACAGCCCGTTGAGGGTTATATGGTCTTGAATGTCAGGGTGACCTACAGCCCCTAGGAAGATTGCGTCGTGATTAGATAAAGTATCGAGACCGTCGGAAGGCATCATGGACCCGGTATCAATATAAAATTTAGAACTCCAGGGGTATTCATGGAAAGAAAGTTCAAAGTCATAGTTTTCTGAGACAGCGCCTAAGACCTTTATTCCTTCCTCTACTACTTCAATGCCTATCCCATCTCCTCGGATTACAGCGATATTATTCTGAACCATTTTATCTAGCTACACCTCACCACTAATGATTTTTGGAGCCGTAAGATGATACCTGAAATGATCAGTGTTTTTTATCCAAAAGACATTCATATAGTTGCGTTAATAGCATCTACCCCTAATGTTAGTACATCTAGCGGAGGATATATTGAGGGGTTCAGGGGCTCTTTTCCAAGTTGATGAACTTTGAGCGCATTTTCGAGTACTTCATATGAGAAGAGAGACCAACCCGGGAGTAAGTCCATTATCCCATCTACGGGATAGCAATAATAAATCATGTCAATGTGTTGGTGATGCCCATCCTTTGGATCATCAATACTCTCTATTAGTATATGTCTAGGAGGTTCAATAATTTCGGGGTAATCGAAATGCAAAGTTGTGGCATTGGGATTTTTAGATATTTTTGAGACTAATCCCGTTTCCTCAAAAATTTCTCGCAATACGGCCTCGACCGGATCTTCATTCGGCTCCACATGGCCTCCCGGTGGTAGCCATAAATTTATCTTTTTATGCCAATGTAGTAGGACACCCTGGTTCCATACCACATATCCAGTAGCAGTAAAATGACGCATTAAAATCGATGAATTATCTCCTTATGGACAATTTCTTTATCTTTGAAGCCAAAAATCGGTTGTGATTGACTGTATGTAGCTTCCAACATTGACTTTAACACGTATCTTGCATATATTCTTGCTGAGCGAAATACGCGTAAATAGGGGAGCCTCAAATGGCTGAGAGGGTATGTGAATGCCGACCCAAGACCTGAACTGGGTAATGCCAGCGGAGGGAGTCATGGATCAAATCTCCGATCACCCTCCAGGGGTGATTTTTTTGTCTATATAATTTATATGGCCGGTAATTTGGATGGCCAAGGAGATATTAAATGGAAGATCCTTTAGTTATAGCAGGTAAGGAATTTAGCTCTAGATTGATGGTTGGGACTGGGCGTCACCGAACTATGCAGGAAATGATAGATTCAGTAAGAGCTTCTGGTACACAGATAATAACTGTGGCCATAGGTAGGCTCAATTTGCAAGATATTAATGAAAAAACCATTTTGGATTATTTCGACTGGGATAACTACACAATATTACCAAATACTGCCGGTAGTAAAACTTCAGAAGAAGCCGTATTGACCGCTCGCTTAGCCCGAGAAGTGACAGGTTCTTCCTGGATTAAGCTTGAAGTTATTCCTGACATAAGTCATTTATTGCCAGACCCAATTGGGACTTACGATGCTGCTAGAGAACTGGTAGAAGATGGCTTTGATGTTCTGCCTTATATTCATGCAGATCCGGTGCTGGCCCACAGATTAGCTGAACTTGGCTGCGCAACGGTAATGCCGTTGGGATCAACTATAGGTTCAGGTCAAGGTATATTGACTATGGAAGAAATTGAAATGATTATTAGCGACGTAGAGGTGCCTGTGGTAGTAGATGCGGGTTTGGCCGTACCTTCTGATGCGTCAAAGGCCTTAGAGGCAGGAGCGGACGCAGTTTTAGTTAATACCGCCATTGCTCAAGCTAACGATCCCGTGGCAATGGGAGAATCTTTCAAATTAGGAGTTGCTGCTGGCCGCAAGGCCTTTCTGGCAGGCCGAATTGATAGAAGGAAATCAGCAATATCAAGCAGCCCCGGTGCAGGGGTCAATTCTGGCTGAAATTTGATGATTGATATCCAGAAAAGCCCATTGCTATGTCTTGTAACTGATAGAAATCGCACATCTTGCAGAGCTTTAGAATCTGTCGTTGGTCAGGCAGTGGAAGGTGGGGCGAACATGATTCAATTTCGGGATAGAGATATGGAAGATGTGGAGAGGTTGCATGCTGCTGGCAAACTGAGGGAAATAACTGAGGATAAAGCCCTTTTTATTGTAAATGGAGATG
Organism: SAR202 cluster bacterium; assembly: GCA_009392675.1. Lineage (GTDB taxonomy): Bacteria > Chloroflexota > Dehalococcoidia > Lucifugimonadales > UBA826 > UBA11996. The sequence continues at coordinate 16,765 of VFFY01000137.1, forward strand.
TTGACTTGGCAAAGAAAGTTGGCGCTGATGGCATCCATTTTCCTGAAAAACATATTTTTGATGCCGATACTCAAAAATTGAAAGAGGATTTCATACTCGGCCAATCAGTGCATAGTTTAGAAATGGCTACAAAAGCCGAACTATCATATATAGATTATTTGATTGTTGGCACTTTATTTCCGTCTAAATCGCATCCTCACGGGCGAGTTAGTGGGACTAAAATCATAGAAGATATAAGTGGGAAATTATCGGTTCCACTAATAGGCATTGGTGGGATATCGAGTCAAAATTGTCGAAAGGTGATTGATTCTGGGGCTTCGGGTGTTGCAGTTATTGGAGCTATTTCTGAGGCTGATGACCCTAGATTGGAATCTCAGATAATTTTAGAAAATATAAGTGTGAGTTAAAGTTTGACCTAATGAATATTAACCTAAATGGCAAAAACCACGAAATTAGTTCCAGCACATCTCTGATCAGACTGATTGATGACTTAGGACTTACTGGGAGGAAAGCAATTGCAATAGCTTTGAATGGGGAGGTTCTTGCTCGGGATAGTTATAAAGAAACAATTTTGAATGAAGGGGATTCTCTGGAAGTTGTGAGGGCTATCGGTGGGGGTTAGTTAGGAGGAATCCTGTTTATTGTTTCAGTGCCTTAATTACGATCGCAAAGGGCACCAAATTTATCCTATCTCTAAATTCGGTCCAATAGTTACCTTTGTATGGACTGAGGTGTTCATTATCAAATTCTAGCGGTTTTGGTTCAAGGAGTACTTCCACGTTAAATCCGTTATCGGTAACGTTGGTAAACAGCTCTTCCACGGTTCTGAAATAAGTTACGCCAGAATACATTTGACCATCCTCCATCCATATCTCGACAGGCGGATTAAAGTAATCAGTGACGTTTAATGTATTTGTGTCGACATCCCATTCGAAAGCCCCCAGAGGATGCGTTGTGCTCAATATTAATTGTCCACCTTCCTTGAGAACTCGGTTGCATTCACTCAAAAAAACATCAAGGTGTTCTATAAATTCTATGGCAAAAACTGAAATCACACTGTCAAATGTATTATCCTGGAAATAATTTAGATTTTGAATATCGGCTTGAAGAAAAGCTATTGTTGTCTTTTGTTTTACCGATTCAGAGACTCCAAATGCTAATTGACTGGATGAAAAATCCACGGCAGTTACTTTTGCTCCCAATTTTGCTAAAGCTATCGCGTTTTGTGAACCACCGCTACCAAGTTCCACAAAATGTTTACCAGTCACATCCCCTAATAAATTCAAGGAATTTTCCCCATATGATAAAGGGGCATAATGCACCTCATCCAGTGATATATCGCTTTCAGCCTGGTAATTGACAGACATTAAATTCCAGCCACGTTGAACACCGACGATATGCTTTGGAGTTTCCAACTATTTAACACCTCTAGTTGTGCATTTAATCAATAATAGCCGAATTGGTACACTATTGGCGCAAACTAATCTTACGGAGGGATTCAAATGGACAATCAGACAGCTTTTAGTATTGGTGACGTTATAGATCCAAAGGATTCCACCTGGGCTTTCGATACTCATTCTGATGGTCCTTCTGGAACTTTACCCTTTACAGAGGATATTCTTGTTAATGAATCAAGTGGGTTTCATTTCGGTATGAGCCAAAATGCTGGGATGGGCTGGAACCCGGCCGAATTGTTGAGAAAACATTTTTTGATTTTGTCAACTTCAGGTGGACTAAGAGATCAAGATGGCTCACCAATTGCCCTTGGCCTTCACACCGGCCACTTTGAATTAGCATTGCAGGTCGAAGCTGCGGCTCGGGGATTTAAACTTGCCAAGACAATCCCATTTTCCCTCATGTGCTCGGACCCATGTGATGGACGCACGCAGGGTACCACGGGGATGATGGATTCACTTCCATACAGGAATGACGCGGCGCAGGTTTTTAGGAGGCAGGCTCGATCCTTGCCAACGGCCAAAGGTATTTTAGGGATTGCATCTTGCGACAAAGGGCTTCCAGCAATGATGATGGCGTTGGCGGGACTTAGGGATTCGCCAGTGGTTGTGGTCCCGGGAGGTTCGACCTTGGCTGTCCGTGAAGGAGAAGATACTGGAATGATCCAGTCCATTGGGGCAAGGTTTGCTCAAGGGGAAGTGACATTGGACTATGCTCAGGACGTTGGCTGTAAGGCTTGCGCTTCACCTGGAGGGGGATGCCACTTTCTTGGTACAGCGGGAACATCACAAGTTATAGCTGAATCATTGGGACTAGCTATTACCCATAGTGCTTTATGCCCGTCGGGTACACCTGCTTGGAAAAATGTGGCCCAACGTAGCGCAAGAGCATTGCTGCTCATGGAATCTGAAAACACATTGTCCTCTGACATTATCACTGACGCCGCCCTTAGGAATGCCATGGTTGTACATGCTGCTTGCGGAGGGTCTACTAACCTTTTGTTGCATCTTCCCGCAATAGCTCATGCTGCGGGTAGGACTAGGATGACTGTCGATGATTGGAACATGGTAAATAAAAATACTCCTAGAATAGTCGATGTCCTTCCAAATGGGCCAGTAGGGTTTCCAACTTCGGAACTTTATACTGCAGGTGGAGTGCCAGAGGTGATGCTGCATCTTCGTGCCATGGGTCTATTGGACACTAATGTCAAAACAGTAACCGGCCAAAATTTAGGAGAAAACCTGGATTGGTGGAAAGATTCTGAAAGGAGGCATGATGTTAGAAAAAGACTGTCAGAAATCAATTCTGTAAATCCGGATCATGTGATCATGACCCCAGAGGATGCAAAGAAAAGGGGCTTAACAAGTACGGTTACTTTTCCAATGGGGAACATTGCCCCTCAGGGCTCCGTAATCAAAAGCACGGCAATAGACCCATCGGTGGTGGATAAAGACGGGATATACCGAAAAACTGGACCTGCCAGGGTTTTCTCTTCTGAAAATGAGGCCATAAGGGCAATCAAAAACACTGATGATAAATCGAAAATCCAGGCCGGGGATATTATGGTTGTGAAATGCGCAGGACCCCAAGGTACTGGTATGGAAGAACTCTATCAAATCACCGCCGCATTAAAACATCTTTCCTACGGTAAACATGTTGCCTTGATAACAGATGCCAGATTTTCCGGGGTGTCTACCGGCGCTTGTATAGGACACGTGGGACCGGAAGCTTTGGCAGATGGTCCGATCGCCAAACTGAAAGACGAGGATCAAATCGAGATTATAATTGACCGTATCAACCTGATTGGGAGTATAAATCTCGTTGGTGAATTAGGTGCTTATATGGGGTCTGATTGGGGCGATAAAGAACTTTCTAAAAGACCGATTCCCGGGGATTTGTCACCTCATCCTAAATTGCCGGAAGATACAAGACTTTGGGCGGCACTACAATCCGCTTCCGGAGGAACATGGGGAGGATGTGTTTTTGATGTGGATGATATTGTAAAAACTTTGGAAGCGGGCCAGGCTGTCTTAGAAAATAATTAATCTCTATCAGGGGCAATCCGGGTCCGATTATTTAGGACCCGGAAGGCAGAATTAAACTTTGACAAGCTTTTGCATTGATCGCAACTCTCTTGGCGGATCCATACTACTGCCGTAATCACTCCATGAAACTTCAGCCACATAAATATCGCCTTTAGAGTCAACCGCAATGCCATGTGGTGAGAAAAATCTACCGCTTTGCTCGCCATAGCTTTGCCTTCCGATCCGAGCTTGAACCTCCCCCTTTAAATTAAGAACTGAGATTCTTGGGCCTAGGTCTGTGCCCATGTCGTTTGATCCGATACCTGCAAAATATTCACCCACGTACATCAACTCTTCACCAGTGCCAGAATCGATGGTGCTTATCGCGGTTCGCGATAAATTTACCCACTGGGTCTCGAAATTTCCGTTGCTATCAAATACCTGGATTCGGTGATTTTCTCTATCGGCTATATAGACCCAGCCATTTGAATCTACGTTAACCCCGTGGACAATATTGAACTGCCCAGGATTAGTTCCGGATTCCCCCCATGAAAACAATAATTTACCGTCAGGTGAGAATTTATGAACACTAGCATTTGTATAGCCGTCTGCTACATAGAAATTACCTGTATTGGGCTCGATGGCAACATGGGTAGGTCTGGCGAACGGTATGCCGCTCATAGGCGCTGCTGATTTACCAGGAGTTCCGACGGTTAAAAGTAATTTTCCATCTGATGTAAATTTCCTGACAGTATGGTCTCCATTGTCTACACAGTACACTTCATCATCGGGCCCGACTGTGACGCCGTGTGGATTTGAAAATACACCATCTCCCCACGTATCGATGACGTTTCCCTCTGGGTCGAATACAATCATCGGTGTGGTTCCTCTATTGAAAACATACACCCTGTCTTTGGAATCGACATCTACTGCTGTAGCTTCTTTATACACCCACCCTTCAGGTAGAGTACCCCAATTTTGCCCCGAAACTTGGTAACGAAAATTCCCTTCCCCTAATACAGCCGGTGCTGTATCAGTCTCGCTAACGATAGAATGACCGTCATCCCTTACCCCGAATTCCCAATTTTGATCTTCGTTTGACATTTGATGCCTCCTTATGTCTCTCGTGACCATACATTATAGAACTCTCTCTATTGATCTATAAGCAGGCTTAAATGGTTTGCTCCTTCCGGTTATAATAGGTCAAATTGAAACAGAGAGGAAATTATGGCTCATGAAAAGACAGACTTTGCCGCGACGATTGAAACCGATCAAGCCGAATGGCTCACCGAGCAAACCGCCGAGTTTGGGTTGCCGGATGATTCGAAAGCCCTTCGCATCCTGATAGACTATGCGATGGAAGAACTCGATGCCCAACTGATATTTGCGAGTGAAAACGCGAGATGCCGACACTGCGGGTAAAAATGTGATTAAATCACCGATTCATTATCAAAACATTCAAGAAATCACTGAGTTATACCTTGGTGGTGAAGAGACGCCGGTTAGTGTAGTTCAGCATTTTCTCGAAAGAATTGATTCTTTGGATTCCAGCTATTTAAGTTACGCAACTGTTATGGCAGATCAGGCTCTTGAACAAGCTGAAATATTATCTAAGGAACTACGAGATGGGCAAATACGTGGCCCATTACATGGCATTCCTGTGGCAGTTAAAGATTTGTGCTACACGACCGGGGTTAGAACTATGGGTGGTACGGCTGTTCTTGAAGAAAACATACCTGACTATGATTCGACGGTTGTTTCCCGATTAAAGACTGCAGGGGCGGTAATTTTAGGTAAATTGAATCTAACTGAAGGAGCAATGGGAGGATACAACCCCAAAAGATCTATACCTAAAAACCCCTGGGATACCGACAAATGGGCTGGTTCATCTTCAAGTGGTTCTGGGGTAGCTACAGCTTTGGGCCTTTGCACGGGTTCCCTTGGTAGTGATACCGGAGGATCTATTAGATTTCCCTCCTCTGCATGCGGACTGGTCGGAATTAAACCGACTTACGGGCGTGTAAGTCGATTCGGCGTCTTAGATCTAGCGCAGACACTTGATCATGTGGGTCCTATGACCCGTGATGTTAGAGATGCAGCTCTAATATTGGCTGTAATTTCCGGATTTGATGAAAATGATTTGACTACGGTTCCAAATATAGCCCCGACATTTAACGATATTGAAAATACCAATTTAGATGGTGTGACGATAGGTTATTCAGAACACTATTCAGAGGATGGAGTGGATGGAGAGATTACTAAAGCTACTCGAAATGTTTTAGAAATTTTGCAGCACCATGGAGCCACAATAAAAAATATTGAACTAGATGATATTGATTCCTTCCTCCCCGCTTGGAAGACCCTTTGTACCGCTGAGGCCTTGAATGCTCATTCCTCCTTTTTCCCGGAAAGAGCATTAGAATATGGGTTGTGGTTCAAGGGTTGGTTAGAACATGGTTTATCTGTGACTAGTCAAGAATATATAGATGCATCTCGCCAGCGAACTTTGTGCAATGGAAAGTTAAGGAAATCCTTTGTTGGCATAGATGCAATGATATCTCCGACAGTAATAAGGCCCCCTCATTATGTCGATGACTCCATAAGTTATGGACCTATGGACGATAGAAGAGGGACCTCCTTTCAAAGGTTTACGGTTCCTTTTGATTACAATGGATACCCGACGGTATCTGTCCCATCTGGGCTTAATAAGGATGGACTTCCACTCAGTATTCAAGTGTCAGGACATCCTTTGTCAGAACCGATGCTTTGCAGAATCGCCCGGACCTATGAAAAGAGCTTGGGGCTTACAAATTTCCATCCTGATCTGTAAGGCTAATTATTAGTTTGTTTTGGTTGACTGAAACACTCACCTCCAATAAGATTTACTAGCCGGTTTTGCCTTCCGAGTTAAAGGATATGCCTGCCGCTTTGGCTATAGGGATATTTTATTTTTGGTAGGCATGACGTGTGGTTTGACGGTAAATAATAAACAGGACGTATCTAGCACATGCCTAAAGTAAGCACGGTTACCTTGTCATCAATCCTTGATGCCCGTGAAGTGACTCTACCCGATTTTGATAAACAATACCTAGACGATGTGTCATTTGTGACAGCGATGACATTAGTTTTGATGGGTAACTATTGCCAGACAGGCCATTTTGGTGGGCCGTTGGCGTACACACCTTATACGGTTGCCTCTCACCTAATTGGTCCCGAATTAGGTGGTCTTAAATACGATTATCGGAGGCCGAAGCATCCTTATTCAGACAAGTTCATGCTGGCCGGAGGACATAACGCTCCAGTCGCATACGCTCTTTGGATGGTTCTGGGGGAGGCCTTATATCAGAAATACCAAAACACTGGAGATAAAAAATATCAGGCGGATTACAACCAAACATTACTTCCAATCGATTGCATAGGGTTTAGAAGATCTAAACAGGGAATGCGAACCATACTTGAACAAAATGGACTGGTCGATCACCCAGCGATGGCGCAGGCTCAATTGAGAGGCATACGCGCATTGTCTGGCCATTCTGAGAGTACAGATGCGACTAATGATGTGAATGGAGGCCCATCAGGAATAGGGATTGCTACAGCTGCTGGTAAAGCTACATTCTGGGATATTATAGGTGCTTCCGAATCACCGAAAGTGATGGCAGTGGAAGGTGAGTTTGCAATGACTTCTGGTCATTCGCAAGAGATGAAGACCCAGGCAGTTGCCCAACAGGTCGGAAAACGCCTGAGGATTCTTATGTCTTACAACAATGCTGGGATTGACGCTGAACTAATTGGGGGAGTTATACAGCCTCAATACGAATCCTACAGGATCGTAGATCAATGGACTTCATATGGCTGGAATGTATTTTCTGTAGAGGATGCTAATGATATGGGCCAGGTAGTGGCAGCATTCAAAGCTATGGAGGATACTGATCCCTCTGACCGTAGGCCTATGATCTTAATAGGAAAGACAACTAAGGGATGGTGGCCTGGTGCGGAAAATGGACAAATACCTGGATATGGTAACCAGATCACAAGTTTTCGAAGCCACCCCTACACTTTTGCAATGAATTCCGAATATTTCTTGGCTCTTGCGTCAACCTTTGAAGATCGGTTTGATGTGAAATTCAAAGGTATTTCGGATGGACCAATTTCGGATGAAAGAGAACGTTTGATCCAGTACAAAGAGAATATCGATGTTGTAATGTCAGTGTTGGATAAGAATGGTTTAGGGGACTGGATAGCCGACAGGTTGGTGAAAATCGGCGAGCAAGTGAAGGATCAGATTCCAACCCGAATCGATACCAGTATCGACCCTTTTATGGATGAAAGATTAGATTATAGGACCCTTTCGCTTGAACCCCAGACGGTAACTGTAACAAACCCCGTCTCAGGGGAACAGAAAGAACTAGAAATTAATATGTTTGAGAAACCTGGAGTTCCTAAGGGAAGTAGGAGGGCTATATCGGAAATCGTTAAATGGGTCAATTATGTGACTGATAATAGACTAGTTTTAGCGGCTGCTGATCTTGCTGACTCTATCAACGTTGAGAAAGGCTCAATATGGGGAGAATTTGACCCAATCACAAACCCGGCTGGAGTTCGCCTCCGATCTGCAATACAGGAGGCCGGCAATGTATCGACAGCGATTGGACTAGTGAGTCAATCAGCCTCACTCGACCCTGGAAAACATTCCGGAGTCTGGGCACTAAGTGGTACTTATGGTGCTTTCACGCCACTTATGTACTTGCCGGTGAGGGTCTGGAGCCAGCAAAACCAAGATAGTCCCTTTAGGTTAGGAGTTTTGAATATCCTTGCAGGTCACTCTGGCCCTGAAACTGCAGCTGATGCTCGTACACATTTTGGTATATTTTCTCCACAAGTATGGAAACTGTTTCCAAGAGATCAAGTGATAACCCTTAATTTCTGGGACTATAACGATGTTGCCCCTGGATATTTGGCAGCGGCAGAAATAGCGGCTAGAGATCCCAAGGTGGGAGTCATAGTTTTAGAGGTGGCAAGGCCAGATTTTCCGGTGGTAGATAGAAGTAAATTGGCCGATTCGGATATCAAAGCTGCGGCCAAAGGGTTTTATATACTGAAGGATTTTGATACATCTAAACCTAAAGAAGGATACATTGTAGTACAAGGCTCTTCATCCACTAGTAATCTGGTGGCCCAAATAGAGCAGATTGAATCTGAAGGTCATAACGTCCGTATAATATCGGCTGTTTCAGAAGATCTATTTAACCGGCAATCTCAAGAATATAAGGATCATGTGCTGCCTGCTTCGGCCAAGTACAATATGATGATCGTAAGTACTGGCACTAAAAGAATGTGGCCTGTCACAGGAGTTGGCCCCTTAACGGAAGAGTATTCATTGGTCTCGGATCGCGATGATTTGTGGCTAAGTGGAGGCTCAGAGGGAGAAGTTTTGAAAGAGGCAGGTTTGGATCCGGATACAATTTTTCAATCGGTCGCCAAATTCGCGAGAGAGCATTCTAATAGAATGAAGCGTCAGTCTGAACTGTTAGCCGGATAGAAATGGGGATATAGCTTTATATTCACCTTTGAATGTCCGCATTAAAAAGATGGGGACTTTTTTGATACACTTCGTCTATTAGGGTTGCATATCCCATATTTGTCACAATACGCCCAGACCCAGTTGTTTCCTTTCTACTGGTATTAATACCGATCAAGGCACCATTTCTGTTGATCAAAGCTCCTCCGCTGTTACCAGGGTTGAGAGCTGCGTCAGTTTGTACCATCTGAATACCAGAATCTTCTTCATAAAGGTTGGCTGAGACTATTCCTGAAGTAACGGAGTAGTTTTCATTTAATGGATAACCCAAGGCATAAACTTCCAGACCAACCGCAGGGGGGCCAACAAGGAGTAGATCAAATACTTCTAAATCAAAAGCATTTATTTCAATAATTGCTATATCTATCTCTTTATCTTCAAATATAATTTGCCCTTCGTACTTATTTCCATTATAGAGTTCTATTAGCATGTCAGATTTATTTTCGATGACGTGTTCATTTGTGATTATGAACGTTGTTAAGGGATCATTTCCTGACACTAGAACTCCACTTCCCCCGCTTGATCCCGATAGAATTTTCACCACTTTTTTTGTTGCTTGAGCTAACACATCTATTGTGGTGATTGTTGGGGTTGGTGTCATTGTTGGTAAAGGGGTCGGTATAGGTGTGGTAGTTGGAGTGCTGGTAGGTGGAGGAGAGGGTGTAATGGTCGGATTTGGGGTGTTTGTGGCCGGTATGGAAGTAGCGGTGGGTACTACAGTATATGTTGGAAGTGGTGTATATGTAGGCAAAGGACTTGGGGTGTTAATTATTGTAGGAAGAGGAGTTGGTGTAGAAGTCGGTTGCGGAGTGTTGGTTTTTGTGGCGGTACCATAGACAGCGATAGATGTTGCCGTTAAAGCAATGGAAAGCTGACTTTCAACCTCACGGCTAATCTCAAAATTGTCTAACCTAGCCTCTACAGTTGCTCTAACAATTTTATCTAAGTCTTCAAAATGTGGTACAAACGGAGTGACCGTTTCATCTTTCTGCGTAAGGGGATTATTGGCAATATCCGAGCTCGAATCCACCTGACATGAGACCAAAGCGAAACCAATGAAAAATATGTATATGAACTTTTTGTACAATTCAAGTACTCATAAGAGATTTGTTATCAAAATGGGTCAGCCGAAACACTATAGGTAGTATTGTCACCTGAGGGACTTATGAAAGTCTACAGGAGGTTCAAGTTTGGAGGGGCATCTTAATGGAAAAAATGAAACAATATTGGGATGTATTACATTAAAGTAAGAAACAGTTAACCTTCAAATACCAATAAAATAGAGGTCAAATTTACATGGGCACCTTTGGATTTTCAACAGAGAAGCTGAAAAACATTGAATTTTACTTGCAGGAAAAATACATAGACACAAATAGGTATGTAGGAACTCTTACTGGAATATATAGGAACGGCCAACTAGGTTTTATATCCACCCTAGGATTAATGGATAGAGAGTCTCGTAAACCCATCGAACGGGATACTATATTTCGAATATATTCAATGACAAAGCCAATAACTTCTGTAGCTTTGATGTCTTTGTATGAAAAGGGTTTGTTTCAGTTAGACGATCCTGTCTCAGAATATATTCCAGCCTTCAAAGACCTGAACGTTTATGCAGAAGGAATTTTGGGAAACTACAAAACGACTTATCCTGATAGAGAAATGACAATAAGGGATCTACTTAGTCATCAATCTGGGTTAACTTACGGGTTTATGGAACGATCGAATGTTGACGCTGCATATCGAGAACTTGGTATCGAAAAAGAGTCACAGAAAAACCTGGAAGAATTCGTGAATGTGTTAAGTACCATCCCATTGGAATTTTCACCGGGTACGGCTTGGAATTATTCCGTTTCTACCGACGTTTGTGGCTACCTGATAGAAGTGATATCAGGTAAAACTTTAGACAGGTTTTTAGAAGAGGAAATATTCCAACCTTTAGGGATGACCGATACGGGATTTTACGTCCCCTCCCCCAAAACCCAGCGCTTGTCGTCCAATTACGAGTATAGGGAAGGACAAGAGCCGATATTAGTCGATGACGCTAATACTGGGTCTTACATTAATCCCCCTACCCTGTTTTCTGGAGGAGGAGGTCTTGTGTCAACATTGGATGACTATATGGCGTTTTGCAAAATGGTTTTAGCAAGAGGGAGCCTAGAGGGACACAGGATATTAAGCCGAAAAACTTTAGATTTGATGAGCTCTAATCATCTTACGAACGGAAAGGACTTAAGGAGTTGTGCGTATGGGAGGTGGAGTGAAACTTCATACACCGGGGTCGGGTTTGGTTTGGGATTTTCAGTTTTGCTGGACCCAGCAGCCTCACAAGTTTCTGGCAGTAAGGGTGAATTAGCTTGGGGTGGAGCTGCTAGCACAGCTTTTTGGATAGATCCATTAGAAGACATGGCAGTAGTTTTTCTGACCCAGTTACTACCTTCCAGTACATATAATGTTCGGAGAGAATTGCGTTCGCTAGTGTATTCCGCTTTATCAGATTAATTAGACCGGGCTGATTTCGCCCCAGCATTTGCAGGGCCACGATTGGTTCCAGATTCCTTCCGTCTTTTCCAACCGGATGAACGTCTAGGATGATTTCTTGAACTTTGGGATTTTAAATTCTGACTGGGAGCCGATCGTTTGTCGGGATCAAACGAAGGTCCGTAGCTAAAATTATCAACGGTTTTTCTTTCAATCTGTGATTTCAGGATTCTTTCAATTCTGGTAATCATCGATTCATCTTCGGGTATTGAAAGAGTTATGGCTTTACCAAGATTTTCTGCTCTTCCTGTGCGCCCGATCCTATGTATATAAGCATCTACAGTGTTTGGCATATCGTAGTTGATTACATGTGTGATTTCTGGAATATCAATACCTCGTGAGGCTATGTCAGTCGCCACTAAAAAGTCAAATTTACCTTTTCTAAAACCGTTTATGGCTTGAGTCCGTTTATTTTGCGACATATTACCTTGAAGGGCTGCTGCGTTGTATTTTCTCTTATCTAGCTCCGCGAACAGTTTTTTGGTTCGATGTTTTGTTCTGGTGAATACTATTACTTGACCTGTCGCTGTGGTTTCTATTAGTCGGAAAAACAACTGGCTTTTAAGCTTTTCTGTGACCGGATAAAGAGAATGAGCAACCGTTTTTGCCGGAGCTATAACCCCTATCTGAACTTCAGTTGGGTTATCCAAAATATCTTTGGCCAAATTTCTAATATCACTTGGCATAGTAGCAGCAAAAAATAGGGTTTGCCTCTTGGTTGGTAAATGAGTGATTATCTTTCGAATATCAGGAAGGAAACCCATGTCGCACATTGTGTCAGCTTCATCCAACACCAATGTGTCTAAAGTTGACAAATCGATAGTTGATTCTCTGAGGTGATCCAACAGACGACCCGGGCAGGCAACTACTATGTCTACGCCTTTTTGTAATTTTTCGTCTTGAGGATTTTTAGAAACTCCTCCGTACAAGGTAATGGATCTGGTCTTCAACCCAGAGCTCAATTGAGATATATGTTGGTGGATTTGGTCAGCTAACTCTCTGGTAGGGGCTATTACTAAAGCTCTTATTTTGCCTGTATAACCAACCGACAATTTTTGTAATAACGGAATTGCAAAGGCAGCAGTCTTTCCAGTTCCGGTCTGTGCTAATCCTAATAAATCCCGGCCTTCTATTGAAAGCGGGATAGCTTTATTCTGTATTGGGGTAAGAGTCGTATAGCCAGCTGATCGAATGCCCGCCATTAGACGTTTGTCGAGGCCGAGGTCGTTAAATTCCAAAAAGAACCTTCCTAAAATAAATGGTCATGGTGACCCCAGCGGGATTCGAACCCGCGATCTCCGCCTTGAAAGGGCGGTGTCCTAGACCGCTAGACGATGGGGCCATGTTAGTTTCAAAAAATCGTCTGTTGTTTAAACAACACTAAATAGTCTATGTCCTCGGTGGGGATAGAGCAACGATTATTTAGATGGAAAATAACCCTATGGATATATCGCCAATTGGGTTAATCCCAAGTCTTCAGGCATACCGCACATGATGTTCATGTTTTGAATGGCCTGGCCTGCAGCACCCTTCACAAGGTTGTCTATACAACTGATTACCATCAATCTACCTGCCCTCACGTCGACCGTTGGATATATGACGCAATCATTACTTCCGAGAGTTTGTTTTGTCATTGGAGGAGAATCGACAACGTGAGTAAATCTTTCATCTTTGTAAAAATCCCTATAAAGATCTTTTATTTCTGATTTTAGGTCTACTGCTGCTCCGATAAAACTATTTTTTAAAGGTGCGTAGCAAGAAGCTAATATACCTCGTGTCATTGGGATCAGGTGAGGTAGGAAAGTGAGGTTGACATGTTGGTTAGATAGTAAATCTAATTCCTGTGAAATTTCTGGCATATGGCGATGGCCATCCAGCCCATAGGCACTCACGTTTTCATTGACTTCGGAATAATGGATTTTGAGCGATAGGCCCCTACCAGCTCCTGATACTCCAGATTTAGCATCAACGATGACCTCTGGTTCTATAATTCCTGCCTGTAAGGCTGGTGCGAGGCCTAATATGGAGGCAGTCGGATAGCACCCGGGGTTGGCAGCGATTTGACAGTCTTTGATCGCAGAACGGTGTAGCTCAGGTAAACCATATGCACTGGACTCCAACAATTCTGGACAAGGGTGTTCTACGTTATACCATTCCGAATAAGTGTCGAGATTCCGAATACGGAAGTCCGCGCTGATATCTACGCCTTTTATTCCAGAATTGATTGCGTCTTTTAAAGCCTCTGCACTGGCAGCATGGGGTAGTGCAGAAAACACAAAATCTACACTTTTGTCCAAAGTCGGTGATATTTCTATATCTAAATTAGCCAAATGAGGAAAGATGTCAGAAATATTTTTACCGGCTCCACTCCGACCGGTTACACAAGCAATATCGACCTCTTCGTGTTCACTTAAAATCCGGGCAACCTCAGCTCCCGCGTAACCTGTGACATTGATAATTCCTACTTTCATAGTAAACCTTCGGTATATTTTTAATATTTTGCCAGGAGCTATATTCTAGTGCATTAGTGGTATTTGCACCCTATTGATACCTTTTGAATGAAGGACACAATTCAGTGAGAGAACATTGATAGCATTTCGGCCTTTGGGCTTTGCATGTGTCTCGTCCATGCTTAATTAAGTACATATGGAATTGGAAAACCTCTTTTGGTTCTACTAACGCTTCTAAAATGTCATGGGCTTTCTCAGCCGATATTTTCCCCCCCACCAAAGACAATCTTTTGGCCACTCTGTAAATGTGAGTGTCTACGGGCATGGCAGGCATTCCGAATGAAAAACAAAGAATTATGGCCGCAGTTTTCGGTCCCACCCCCTTTAGATTTATAAGCCAAGCCTTCGCCTCTTTGAGGGGCATTTCAGCGAGAAAGCTAAGATCAAAAGAACCCAATTCTTCTCTGATTTCATTGAGAATCGATTTTATCCGTGGAGCCTTTGTTTTTGAGAGCCCGCCTCTTCTTATGGCTACTTCAATATCATCAACGCTGGCATCGGCTATGTGATCCAAATCACCGAATACAGCTAATAGGTTATGAAAAGCTCTTTCTGAATTGATGTCCGAGGTGTGTTGGGACAAAATGGTATAGACCAGTTCTTCGGAGGCATTGTATCTAGGCTCCCATGGGATAGGACCATAAATAGTGGAAAGCAAATCAGAAACCGCTTTAACTTTCAGTTTTTTTGTTTTTTGGCTATTTTTAATTACACTCATATCAACAAAGTATCCTTATGAAACACTATAATCTGCTTCATAGAAAAGTAAAGATGTTAGGCACTTGTTAAATGACTACGGTTGGAATAATAGCGAATCCCTCGGCTGGTAAGGACATAAGACGACTTATCTCTCAAAGCAGATTCGTTTCAAATCAGGAAAAGGTCAATACTTTACGAAGAGTCATTAAAGGACTTTCCGGGGTTGGCGTAAATGAAGTATTACTTATGCCGGATTATGGACGTATCGCACAAGAAGCTGTCTCTAATTTACAGGAGATCATTTCTGTAAGGTTTCTTGAAATGAGTATTTTCAATTCCGAACAAGATACCATTACTGCAGCAAAATTGATGGAAAATCACGGAGCTTCTGCCATTGTCACTTTGGGGGGTGACGGTACCAATCGTGCCGTGGCTTTAGGCACATGCGAGGTTCCGATTATGCCATTGTCTACCGGTACCAATAATGTGTTTCCATTCTTGATTGAGGGAACATTAGCAGGTATGGCCGCAGGAACTGTGGCAGCTCACTTAGTTGATAGAGAGTTATGTGCCCCTAGGTGTAAAAAAATGAATGTGTATAAGAGCCGGGATATGGCAATGGATCTGGTTGATACGGCTTTAGTGGACATAGCTATATCAACAGAAACCTATGTTGGTGCACGGGCTATTTGGGATATAAACACAGTGTCGGAGATATTTTTAGCTATTGCCAAACCTGACAGTATAGGACTTTCCTCTATTGGAGGTCTTACGAACCCAATATCCGAAACGGATTCCCATGGACTTCACATTGAAATAGAGAAACAGATCAATTCCAAGTACGTTTCTGCTCCTCTGACTTCAGGTAATATTGCCAAAGTTGGAATCAAGAATATTTCTCACATGACCCCAAACCATCCATATGTGGTGAAAAGATCTCCATGCACCATAGCTTTAGATGGTGAGCGATCAATACCTTTACGAAATGGAGATTCAATCACGATAGTTTTAACCGGGGACGGCCCTCCAGTAATAGACCCTCACAAAACCCTAAAAATAGTTGGCCAAAACAAGATATATTTTAACGAATAGTATTTAAGAACCAATTAACGATTTTACTTTGTTGTAGTCAACGACGGCAGAATCCTTTTCCCCGGTAGCCCACAACGCCATGCCACGGTTGTTATATGCATACCAATATTCACTATCAATTTCTATGGCCTGAGTAAAATCATTGATAGCGTTGGGGTAATCCTCTTTATCTGAGAGTGCCATTCCACGGTTATTATAGGCATCCCTATATTCGTTGTTTAATTCGATTGCTTTATTGAAGTCCTTGATTGCATTATCAGGGTCACCAAGGCATCGTAGGCAAATTCCCCTATTGTTTAATGAAATAGAATCTGATGGATCCATTCCTATTATTGCTGAATAATCCAATATAGCTTCTTCATACTTTCCTTTATCTAGGTATGCGTTGCCCCTGCGGAACAATAGAGCTTTATCTTCTGGAGCTGAATGTAAAAGAGAGGTGAGGGATTCGATCAAATCCTGTAGGTAGTCCATATCACTTTTGGAGCTTAAGTCCGGATCATTTTTCCAATTCAATGACATCAAAATATCCTTTATCTGACCTAGAGAATTCTCGTGCATCTTTTACCCTTAGTCTGGTAGAGAGTAAAGTGTTTTCCGGGAAATTTTGAGGGTCGTAATATCCTATATCAGTGCTTTCATTTGACATAATCAAATAGCCTGAAATTTTTTCACAAAGAAATAATGCAGTCACGTA